>JABFSB010000185.1 GCA_013140875.1 Acidobacteriota bacterium | reverse complement strand
CACAGCCGAGATCGATCAGTATCACGCCACCAACGTTCGGATGGTCGGCGTAATTCGACAGCGTCCGCATCATTACGTCGAGCGTCGATCCATCCTGGCAGCCGCAGCCCTTGTTGTGCGGGATCGCAACCACGCCGTCAACATTCGGATATTTCTCGCGGCTGTAATGCATGAACTCCGACATCATCGAGATCTGCGTCGCCTCATGACTGGCGCACATCGACGTCGGCACGATCAGGATAAAGTTCCGCGTACCGACGCGACCGTCCGCCCGCTTGAAACCCATGAATGTTTCGACCTGCTCGAGCGGAAGATAATCGGGTGCGGGCGTAACGATGTCCTCCGGCAGATCGCGCACGACCGGAACATCGTCCGACATATTTTCATGCGTGACCCACTCGCCTTTTTCGATCCCCAAGCTTGTACCGATCGGCTGCCCGTACTGGCGAACGAAATCTCTTGGGGGAATCTCTTTTATGGCAAATCTATGGCCTGCGGGCACTTCGTCCTTTAATGTGACCGCGCCGCCGCAAGGCAGTCTAAGGACCAGGCCGGGTGCGGTCGGCGTCTTGACGACGGCCACATTGTCATCGGGGTTGACGATGATCGCGTATTCGCTGATGGCCACGGCCGTTGTTGTAAAAGTGTCCGCCATAAAAATTTACAAAAGGTCCGGAAGCACGTACGAGCGCACGTTGCCGTGCAGCCTGATCCAAAGCCCCGGGTTTTCATCAAGCTGTCCGGCCAATTCGTCTGAGTCTTCGGAAAGCTCAGTTGAGATAATTCTCGCAAAGCTTGCGCGTTTGGCCGGCGCCGTCGACGCATCGACAATCGACTGGACGATCTTTTTCGCACTCAGGATAGCCGCCGGGCCAAGCGTCAGGATATGCGTGGCCGCCCGGCACTCGGCTTCGTCTTCGGTCGAAATATTGCTGCCGCCGGCTTTGAATTTACTGATGTGGTGTTCAAGTATTCTTTCCGAGATCGGAATGATGCCCGCAAGATCGTCGATTCGGGCGCCGCAGCCCGGCTTGATGTAACAAAGGTGCGAAGCGGCGTTTGCTTCGGGTCCGTGGCCCAGAAAGAAAATATCGATGCCGCCGAGTGCTTCAAGCTTGTCAAGATATTCCTGCAGCGCGCCTTCGAGATCTTCGGTCTCGGTCAACATGGGAGTAAAACTTTTCACGCGGCCGAAAAAATCATCGCCGAGCAGGCGTTCGAAATCGCGAACGAAACTCAGGCCGTTGTCCATTCGCATCGGCGCGAGCGCGTCCTGGGTAAAAACGTGCAGACGGCCAAGCAGATCGTCGATCTCTCCCGTCGCGGCCCGTTCCCGCATTATGCGATACATCGCTTGAGCTCCGCGTCCGCCAAGCAAAACCACTACAATGTCGTGATCGATGCCCGCCGCGTAATCGACAAGTTCCTTAAACATTGCTTGGCCAACGGCAATCTCATTGTCGAGCACTGTAAAATCGAATTTGGATGAAAGGTCGGCCGTCACCTTTCCCAAGCCCGGATATCCAAGCCAAACGTTGTTTTCGTCGACCCGGCGGTTTATGATTCTTTGCGAAAGCGGCGTCATTTTGATTGGACAATTTGTCTTTAAATATATTCTAATTGGTTTAACCAATTAAACGCAAGCCTTAAATTTCATTTCGGCTTCTGAACAAAGCGAATTTTGAGTCAACATATTGATTCTGCTGATGATTGACATCAAAATCATACTTGACAACAAGGCTGTTCCTGCTTGATAGTAAAGGCCTCCATAAGAAATGGTAATACCTTTGACTATGAGTAGCGTCTTCGGCCCGAACCGTAGGACCATTTATGGCATTCAAAAAACTTCAGTTGGACAATAGATGCGCAGTCGTGATCGGCGGAACATCCGGTATCGGGCGTGCGATCGCGCACGGCTTGGCGGAAGCCGGCGCGGATGTTATTTGTACATCGCGTCGTGAGGATCAGGTTGAAGCGGCCGCGGTCGAGATCGAAGCGCTCGGCCGACGCACGTTGAGAATGACATCGGATGTCGAGGATCGCGGCTCGATGCAAACGCTGCTCGACGCCTGCATCGCCGAGTTTGGGAAAGTGGATATTCTTGTGAACTCGGCCGGGCGGACAAAACGTGCTCCGACGCTCGACTTCGACGACGAGGATTGGAATGCGATCATCGATACGAATCTGAACGGCACGCTGCGGTCGTGTCAGATCTTCGGACGACATATGATCGAGCGCGGTTACGGGCGAATAATCAATATCGCTTCCCTTTCAAGTTTTGTTTCGCTTTTTGAGGTAGCCGCTTATTCGGTTTCAAAAGCGGCGGTTGCCGCACTGACCAAATCGCTGGCCATCGAGTGGGCGAAGAACGGCGTGAATGTAAACGCCATCGCGCCGGGAGTATTCAAGACGGCCTTGAACAAAAAACTTTTAGAGGAATCGCAGCGAGGACACGAATTTTTAACGCGAACGCCAGCGGGCCGGTTCGGGCAGGTCGAGGAGTTGGCCGGAGCCGCGGTTTTTCTGGCATCCGAAGCAGCGAGTTTTGTCACGGGTGAAATCCTCGTCGTCGACGGAGGCTTCCTCGCGAGCGGCGTGAATCAATAGCATTTTGGGTGAATATAAAGATTTAAAAAGATTTGTTAAACTCTTTTACAAAATAGTTTTACGATCCTGTTCCTATTTGGTCTCAAGCACAACAAATAGTGCAAATTCCTTATTTGGCCGCGGAAATAGAAGAAAAGACCGAACGCCTTGTAAAGTTGCTGCGG
>JABFSB010000335.1 GCA_013140875.1 Acidobacteriota bacterium | reverse complement strand
TCGCAGAACAGTTTTAACGATTCCGTCCTGCTTTCGCCGAACTCTTCTCAGGCCGACCGCGACAATTTGCTCAAGGGCTGGTTTAACGAACAGCTGCCCGACCTGAATCAGGACGAGCCCGAAGTTTCGCGATACGAGATCCAAAATGCTTTGTGGTGGGTCGGGATGACGGGCATCGACGGCATCCGTCAGGACACGATTCAATATATGCCGCGGACGTTCATCCGCGATTGGTCGGCGGCGATTCTGAAACAGTATCCAAAATTTTACATGGTCGGCGAAGTCTTTGAAGAAGACTCGGCCCACACCGCGTTTTTTCAAGGCGGCAAAAAAGGTTGGGACGGAATCGACACGAATTTGCCGTCCGTTTTCGATTTTAACCTCTGGCGGACTTCGCAAGATGTCTTTACCGGAAAAAAACCGGCGAGCGCTCTGCGTGACGTTCTCAAATACGACGGCCTGTACCCTAACGTAAACAACGTAACGACGTTTACCAACAATCACGACACCGACCGCTTCATGTCGCTGCCCGGAGCCACGCTTGACGGAGCGATGATGCACACGGCATTCATTCTCTCAACCCGCGGCATCCCGCAGCTTTATTACGGCGAAGAGATCGCAATGACCGGCGGGCACGATCCGGACAACCGCAAAGATTTTCCCGGGGGATTTCCGGGCGATTCGCGCGAGGCGTTTACAACGGAAGGCCGCACAAAAGAAGAGCAGCAGATGTTCGAGCACACAAAAGAGTGGATCGAATTCCGGCGCCGCTCCGAGGACGTGTCGGCGGGCCGAACCTACGATATTTTTTACGACAACGACACATACATTTTTGTGAGAGAGTCCGGCTCGGGCAGCGGCTTGCTGCAAACTCTGGTCGCCATCAACGGTGCGACGGGCTTGAAGGAATTAAAGATCGCAAACGCCAATCTTCGCGGCACCCTCGTCCCGTCGAACAAGTTCGCTGTGGCGGCGTCGGGCCGCTTGGTTTCGGGTTCTTTAGAACTGACTCTTGCCCCGAATAGCGTTTCGGCTTACCTGATCAAACGCATAGATACGATCTCCGGGATAGCAGAGAATTGATAACCGTCGCAACCTTCGTCCTTAATTATGAATTTTCCTCGAGCATCCGGAATACTTCTTCACCCGACCAGTCTGCCGGGAGAATTCGGCATCGGCGATCTGGGCCGCGAGGCATATTCGTTTGTAAATTTTCTTGAAGAAGCGGGCCAGGCTTATTGGCAGATACTGCCGCTTGGTCCGACGGGTTATGGCGATTCGCCTTATCAGTGCTTTTCGGCATTTGCGGGAAACACCCTGCTCATCTCGCCCGAATTACTTGTCGAAGACGGTTTTCTGACCGCTGATCAGATCGCCGACCATCCTCAATTTTCAAATGAACGGGTTGATTTTGCCGGTGTTTACGAATGGAAAAACAAGGTCCTCTCACTGGCGTTCAACGGGCTTCAGCATTTGACGAGCGTCGATCTTCGCGGCAAGTTTGAGACTTTTCAGCGGGAGAACGGGTGGTGGCTGGACGATTTCGCTTTGTACAAGGCCGTTAAGGTCTCGCAGGACCAGAAAGCATGGTTCGACTGGCCGACGCCATTAAAGCTTCGGGACAAGGGAGCATTAACCGCCGTCGCCGAAGAGCTGTTCGAAGATGTTTTGGCGCAAAAGTTTTATCAATTTCTTTTTTTTCGACAGTGGAATTTGCTGAAAGAGTACGCTAATAAGCATGGCGTCAGGATCATCGGCGATATTCCGATCTTTGTCGCGCTAGATTCCGCCGACGTTTGGTGTAACCAGGACAACTTTAAGCTGAACCCTGATGGAAGTCCGCGTGTCGTTGCTGGCGTGCCGCCCGATTATTTTTCAAAAACAGGTCAGCTTTGGGGCAACCCGATCTACGATTGGGATGCGATGCGCAAGGATAATTTTCATTGGTGGATCGCCCGTGTCGCATTCACGCTGCGAACCGTCGATGTCGTTCGCATCGATCATTTTCGCGGGTTCGCCGCCGCGTGGGAAGTGCCCGGCGGCGACAAAACCGCCGAGAACGGCCGCTGGGTCGATGTGCCGGGCAAAGAGCTTTTCGATACATTTCGTCACCACCTTGGCCAGCTTCCGGTTATCGCTGAAGACCTCGGGGTAATCACGCCCGATGTTGAAGAATTGCGTGACGGCTACGGTTTCCCGGGGATGAAGATCCTGCAGTTCGCGTTTGGCGGCGACGCGAAGAATCATGACCTGCCACACAACTACATATCCAACTGCGTGGCATACACCGGCACGCACGATAACGACACAACCATTGGCTGGTGGCTTTCGCAGGCCGGAGCGGGTTCGACACGGGACGCGGCGGAAATCACGCGTGAACACGATTATTGCTTGAAATATCTTGACGCGGACGGAACGGAAATTCAGTGGAATTTCATTCGCGCCGTTTGGGCGTCGGTGGCTCACACGGCCATCGCTCCGCTTCAGGACCTTCTTGGTATTGGCACCGAAGGCCGCATGAATTTGCCCGCATCCGAATCGGGAAATTGGTATTGGCGGTTCGATAAGAATTCTCTCACAACCGAGGTCGGTGGGCGGCTGAAAGAATTGACGGAGACATATGGCAGAAAATTATAGAACTAACCCTCATTCCTGCTTCGCGTCTTTGCGTCTTTGCGGGATGTTTCTTTTTTTGGGCTTTGTCGTTGCCGCCCAATCGCCAACTGTCGAAAAAGTAGATCCGCCGAACTGGTGGGTCGGCAGCACGATCGGCCCGGTCCGCGTGCTGATCAAAGGCAGCAATCTGGCCGGTGCGAAGATCGAGACTAACAATCCCGGCATAACCGCTTCAAATTTCAAGACCAGCGCGAACGGGCATTATCTGTTTGCCGATCTCAAAATCGCCGAAAATGTTCAGGTCGGAAATTATACCCTCAAGATAACCGGACCTAGTGGAACGGTGAACGCGCAGTTCGGCATCTTCGCTCCGCAGCCGCGGCTTGGGAATTATCAGGGTTTCATGCCGGATGACGTAATTTACTTTCTGATGACCGACCGCTTTGCCGACGGCGACACCGCGAATAACGATCCGGCGAAATCTAAAGGATTGTACGATCGAAAAAAAGGCCGGCATTATCACGGCGGCGATCTACAAGGTGTTATCGATAAGCTCCCGTACATAAAATCGCTCGGTGCGAGCGCTATTTGGACCACACCGGTTTACGACAACGCCGATCGGCCGGACACAAAAGAAACTTATCCTGATATGCCGGAAACGACCGGTTATCACGGCTACGGAGCCGTAGATTTTTACGCGTTGGATGAACACCTGGGCGATATGGCAAAGCTCAAGGAACTCGTCCGAAAGGCACATCAAACCGGCATCATCGTCCTGCAGGATCAAGTCGTCAATCACACAGGCCCGTATCACCCCTGGGCCGAAGATCCGCCGACGCCGACGTGGTTTAACGGCACTGTTCAAAATCACCTTTCAAATAACTGGCAAAAATGGACCGCGATGAATCCGCGTGCGACCTATCAAACACAGAAACGAAATATCGACGGCTGGTTTATCGACATTTTGCCCGACCTGAATCAGAACGATCCCGAGGTTGAAAAGTATTTGATCCAAAATTCTCTATGGTGGATGGCCCAGGTCGGTTTTGACGCTATTAGAATGGACACGCTGCCGCACGTGCCGCGTTCCTATTGGTCGAAATGGGGAGCGGCGGTGCATCGTGAATTTCCAAAAGTAAATATTCTTGGCGAGCTTTTCGACGGCGATCCGGTATTGCTTTCATATTTCCAGAAAGGCCGCCGGGGCCACGACGGGATCGATACCGAAATAGACACGGTTTACGATTTCGGCCTGTTCTATCCGATAAGAAACGTTTTCGCCCGGGGGCAGCCCGTTCGGGAAGTTTCCCAGATCTTTGCGAAAGACTGGCTTTATCCCAAGTCTTCGGCACTGGTAACTTTCCTCGGCGTCCACGACATGCCGCGGTTTATGAATGAGCCGGGTGCGACGGCGGAAGGGCTGAAACTGGCGCAGACGCTGATAATGACATCACGCGGCACGCCGCTGCTTTATTACGGCGACGAACTGGCAATGCCCGGCGGCCCGGACCCGGATAACCGCCGTGAATTTCCCGGTGGATTTCCGGGTGATGCTCGTAACGCTTTTACCGCGCCGGGCCGCACCGCGTGGGAGAACGATGTCTGGAACTATCTTGCAAAGCTCGGCGAAATACGAAGAAATCTTGAGCCGCTCCGTCGCGGCAGCACGCTCGATCTTCTTGACGAAGAGCAGCAAATGGCCTACGCCCGAGTTACAAATACTTCCGCCGTCATCATCGTAATAAATAACGACAGCAAACCGGCAAAAGTCGCGTTCGATGTTTCGATGATCAAACCGATACGCGAAGGCTCAGGTTTGACCGATCAGATCGCCGGCAGCATTCGAACTAACGTCTCGCAGGGAAAAGTACATCTCGATATACCGGCAAGATCGGCCGTGATTCTTAAACCGGAGTAGCTTTATGCGCAGCCTGATTCTGATCGGGGCCGCAATGGGTGCCGGATTCATTTTGCTTGGCCTGGCCGCAAGGACACCTGCTCAGGCGGCTCTAAGTAACGCGGTTATCGCGATCGGAGTTGCGATCGTTCTTTTAGTAATAATCCTTTCGGCCATAAAGTATTTCGGCGGTCCAAAAACTTAACAATCAAGGTGCTTATGCAAAACAAACCACGCCTGTCTTTTCTTCAGATCTGGAACATGAGTTTCGGATTTCTCGGAATCCAGTTCGGCTGGGGTTTGCAGCTTGCAAATATGTCCCCGATCTACAAATATCTCGGGGCCGATGAAGCGAACCTTCCATATTTATGGCTGGCCGGACCGATAACCGGTCTGCTGATTCAGCCGATCGTCGGAGCGCTCAGCGACCGTACATGGACACGGCTTGGACGGCGGCGGCCGTTCTTTTTGATCGGTGCGATCATTGCCAGTCTTGCGTTGATCGCAATGCCGAATTCTTCCGTACTTTGGATTGCGGCCGGACTGCTTTGGATTTTGGACGCGTCGATCAACATCACGATGGAACCGTTCCGCGCCTTTGTCGCGGACAATCTGCCGGAGGATCAGCGGACTCTCGGGTTTGTGATGCAGTCTTTCTTTATCGGGATCGGACAAACGCTGGCTAACGCTCTTCCTTTCATATTGACGGCAATGGGCGTGGTCGGGGTGATGGCAAGCGGAATTCCTTACTCTACGCTTATCGCGTTCAGCTTCGGCGGAGTTTTTTTCCTTGCCGCCGTGCTTTGGACGGTTTTTACCTCGCACGAATATCCGCCGGAGGACATGGAAGCGTTTCGAGCAAAGCAAAAAGAAGGTAATCTTGTCGGCTCGCTGCTTCGCGAGATTGGTGAAGCTCTTCGCGACATGCCGACGACGATGAAGCAGCTTGCGGTCGTCCAATTTTTCACCTGGTTCGCTTTGCCGTGCATGTGGCAGTATTACGGCATCAGCGTGGCAAAAGGTGTGTTCGGTGCGGTAGATGAAAAAGCAACACCGGAGCTTTTTAAGGAAGGCACGGAGTGGGGCGGATTGATGTTCGCCTTTTACAATGTCGTTTGTTTTCTTCTCGCCTTTATGATTCCGTGGCTTGCGACCAAAACAAGCCGAAAGACAGTCCACGTTATCTGTCTCGCACTGGGCGGTCTGGGACTTATTTCGACTTTGTTTGCGGCAAACAAATTCGTTTTGCTGCTCGGAATGGCGGGCGTCGGCATTGCGTGGGCTTCGATCCTTTCGATGCCCTACGTGATACTTGCCGGAGCGATCAAACCCGAGCGCATGGGCGTTTATATGGGCGTATTCAATCTGTTTATCGTTATCCCGCAGGTTGTTATGTCGTTTCTGATCCCGCAGATCTATGAAGGAATTCTCGGCGGCAAGCCGATAAATGTCGTCGTGCTCGGTGGAGTCTCGATGCTGATCGCAGCCGCGACGGTTTATATAGTTAAAGATGTAGGCGCAACAAAAATTGAAGCCGTTCCGACGGGCGGCGGACACTAGAGATGTGATCGAAGTTTTTTACCAGGACAAGTGTTTGGATGATCCGGGCCGTCGATCTTGGGTGGTTGATTTTCTCGGTGTCCGTTGTGGTTCTTCTGCTTTGCGTCCTTCGTGTTTTAAAACAAAAAAGGTTTACTCATAGGACTCGAAGGGAAGACAAAAAAGATCATAAATCACGCCGTGCGCGCTTTCTCATTGATCCTGTTCTAAAAATATGAAAATTCAAAGACTTTTTCACGTGATTTTCGCTCTGGTTTTTATCTCGGCTTTTATAAATTCGCAGGCGATCCCGTCGCGCGATGTTTCGAAAGAACAGGCGAAAACCTCGCAGGAATGGATTCGCGATGCGGTCATTTATCAGATCTTTGAGCGGCAATATTCGCAAAAAGGCGATTTCAATTCGATCACGGCGGATCTCGACAGACTGAACACGCTGGGCGTTACCGTCCTGTGGTTGATGCCGGTTCATCCGATCGGGCAGGAGAAGAAAAAAGGAACTATCGGATCGCCTTACGCGGTGCGGGATTATTACGGAGTAAATCCGGATTACGGCACGCCGGATGATTTGAAGCGCCTCATCGCCGAGGCGCACGAACGCGGAATGAAGGTGATCATCGACGTTGTAGTCAATCATACCGCGTGGGACAACGCTTTGATAAAAACGAACCCCGAGTTTTATAAAAAAAACGAGAAGGGTGAAATAATTCCGCCGGTTGCCGATTGGGCCGATGTCGCGGGTTTGGATTACTCCAAGCCGGCTGTGAGGAAATACATCATAGAAAACCTGAAGAGCTGGGTGCGCGATTACGGCCTTGACGGATTTCGCTGCGACGTCGCGCTGATGATCCCGACCGATTTCTGGGACGAAGCTCGGGCAGAGGTCGACAAGGTAAAAGCCGACACCATCTGGCTGGCCGAAGCAGAAAAGGCCGACCTGCTCGTAAAAGCGTTCGACCTTGATTATTCGTGGGAACTTCATCATGCGTTGGACCGAACGCTTCACGGCGATGCTCCGGCCTCGGGCATCAGAAAAATATGGGAAGACCAGGCGAAAACGTTTCCGAAAGGTTCGCTCCGGATGCGTTTCTCCGACAACCACGACGAACGCCGGGCCATTGCGCGGTTCGGTGAAAAAGGTGCACTTGCGGCCCAAGCCCTGATCTTCACGTTGGACGGCGTTCCACTTATCTATAACGGAATGGAAAACGGAGACACGACCGAAAGCGGCTATCCGGCACTATTCGAAAAAATGCCGATCTTTTGGCAAACCGAAGTTCGTCGTCCCGAATTCCCAAAATTCTATAAGGCGATGGTCGCATTGCGAAAGCAAAGCGCCGCTTTGCGACGAGGATCTTTAACGTGGCTGAAAAATTCCGATGAGAATCGCGTTGCAACTTTTTCAAGAAAGCAGGGAAGCGAAGAGATCATCGTCGCGATCAATCTTTCGAACACGCCATTCAATGGTTCGGTCCAAGTGAACGGCACTTTTCAAGACATAACGCCCGACTACGGCAAACCAATGCCGCCCGACGACGAAAAGGCGAGAGTCACGGCGAAAGACACTTCGCTTCCGCCGACATTGAATTTGGAGTCCTACGGCTTTCGTATTTTCAGGAAAAAATAAAATCATCGGGTTTAGAGGCGGGCTTTGCCCGCCGATCCAACTCTGGATTTTATGCCCCATCGGCGGGCCAAGCCCGCCTCTAAACAGGGTTTTATTTTTTATGGGTTCATTTATGATTCGCTGCGCATTTTTGTTTTCGCTGCTGTTCTGCTTCTTCGCGGGCTTGAACGCTCAGACGCTCGCTCCCGGCGGCCCCGGAAAAGACGCTCAGTGGGCCACCGCCGGCAAACAAGCCGTCGGCACCTCCGTCAGTCTCGAATCAAAAGTTTGGTTCACGTTGGCCCAGGGCGTGATGACCGAGGTCTATTATCCGGATGTGACGGTCGCGAATGTGCATTTACTGCAGTTCATGGTCTTGAACACGAAAACTCACAAAGTTGAAACGGAGATCGATGATTCGACCGGTTGGATCGATCCGATGTACGGACAAACGCTTAGATTTGAACAAAGGAACACCGCTAAAAGTGGTGAATGGGAAATTCGAAAGACCTATTTCACCGACCCGACGCGAAACGCTATTGTTTTGTCGGTTTACTTCCAGGCTAAAAGCAAGGATTTAAAACTATTTCTTTATTTTGATCCTTCCATTAACAATAGCGGCATGCATGACAATGGATGGGTCGAAAAGAATATTCTTCACTCCTCCGACGGCGATACTGCGTTGGCCGTTATTGCTCAAGGGGGCTTTGGCGGAATAATGGCGAATGGTTTTTTAGGAGTGAATGACGGACTGACCCAGCTTCGAAGTAAAGGAGAGATTGTTGGCTACGAAAAGGCTGCAAATGGAAACATCGTTCAGGTCGCGGATTTTGCAATTCGACCTAAGTGGGATCCAAAGCCTAGAGCGTGGACAATGTTGGTTCATATTGCTCTGGGTTTCGGCAAGAGTGCGGCAGACGCCAGAAATGTCGCGGCCGATTCTTTGAAGGAATCGCTATTGAAAAATTGGAACGCGTATGACAAAGGTTGGGAAAACTTTCTAAAAACGATCCCAAAAGTCGACCGAAAATACCAACCCCAATTCAACATGGCCGCGATGCAGTTGAAAGCCCTGGAGGACAAAACTGCACGAGGAGCGAATATTGCCAGCCTGTCAATTCCG
>JABFSB010000347.1 GCA_013140875.1 Acidobacteriota bacterium | reverse complement strand
ACCAAATTCTGTTACTTGCTTATACGCACGCCGAGCGATCCGCAGCTTGTCTTCGGCTTTTCGGGCCATTCCGTCTTCGTCGATCAGGCCGATGACCACGGCGGCACCGTATTCTTTCGCCAACCCAAGCACTTTCAAAAATCTCGGCTCACCGTCTTCGTAATTCGTCGAGTTGAGAATGGATTTGCCGCCCGCGTGTTCAAGTCCGGCTTCCATTTTTTCCCACTCGGTCGAATCGAACATGATCGGGATCTTTACGTTTGTCACCAGCCTGGCGGCGAGTTCGTGCATGTCCGCCACGCCGTCGCGGCCGACGAAATCGACATTAACGTCCAGGATGTGGGCGCCTTCTTTTTCCTGCGATTTGGCGAGGTTGATCAGCCCGTCCCAATCTTCCGCATCAAGCAGGTCGCGCATCTTTTTCGAACCCGACGCGTTGACGCGTTCGCCGACGATTAAAAACGAAGCGTCCTGAGTGTAAGGTTGCTGAAAATAGATCGACGAAGCGGACGGCGTCAATTTAGCATCGCGCTGTTTTGGTGTGATCTTACCGACGCGTTCTATTACCAGCTTCAAATGGTCCGGCGTCGTGCCGCAGCATCCGCCGACGATGTTCGTACCAAAATCCCTGGCAAAATGCTCGACCTGTGCCGCAAAAGTTTCGGGTGTTTCATCGTAATGCTGCTTGCCGTCCTTCACCTCGGGCAGGCCCGCGTTCGGCAGGACCGAAACAGGTATCGGTGAATTTTCGCAAAGATACTTCAAACTCTCGGCCATCTGCTTCGGCCCGGTGCCGCAGTTCATCCCGATCACGTCGATCGGAAACGGTTCAAGCGCAGTCAGTGCCGCACCGATCTCGGTGCCGTTCAGCATCGTGCCGAAGGTTTCGATCGTGACCTGAGCGATGACCGGAATTCTCGTTTTGCGCTCGGCAAAAAGATCGAAGATAGCCGCAAGCGCGGCCTTGGTCTGAAGTAGGTCCTGGCAGGTCTCGACGATCAGCATATCGCTCCCGCCGTCGACCAATCCGCGAATCTGCTCGCGGTAAGCATCCTTCAAATTGCGATATGTAATGTGCCCAAGCGTCGGCAGTTTCGTCCCCGGACCAATCGAACCGGCGACAAAACGCGGCTTTTCCTTTGTCGAATAATCGTTCGCAACGCGCTTTGCAAGCTGGGCCGCTTTTAGATTTACGTCGTAAGTTTTCCCCGCGATGCCAAACTCCGCCAGCACAATCTCGCTGCCGCCAAAACTGTTCGTCTCGATCACATCGCACCCGACATCGAGAAACGCAGAGTGCACCGACTCGATCGCATCCGGCCGCGTGTAAAGCAAATTCTCCGAACAATTCTCAAAATTCGGCCCGCCCCACTCGTCGATCGAAAGATTCAACGACTGAAGATAAGTGCCCATCGCACCGTCGAAGACGATGACTTTTTCTGCAAGTAAGTCTTGAAAACGTTTCATTGCTTAAGCTACTCAGCAAGTAAAGGAGCTAAGTCGATTTTATCGCGCTGGCAGAGGCTAGCTGCTTTAGGAAAATTCCGATAAGTCGCCGGGCTTGGTTGTACAGGTTCTTGGAATTCCAATAGGCTGGATCTTTTTGCTGCACGAAAATCACGCCGATCCCGCCATCCTTTCTTAGCGAAATCGTCATACGTCCCCATTTGTTTCCAACATCGCCAACGCTCCTTGGCGAGGTAGATTTGTAAACTGCAAAGTTCACAACCAAGTCCGCAGTCCGTTTATCAGTAACAATGGTAAATCCTGCGCCTTTTAACTCACGGGTTAGTTCAATCTCGCTCGCCTTATCAACACAGTCGATGTAAATGTTCTTACTCCCAACTGCATCCTTCAACACGAATTCGCGCTTAGGTTCGACATCCTCTATTAACGAGCGATTAGGCTTCGCTTCAATCATTGCAAGGATGACTTCATCCGAAAGTCCGTGAGCCTTAAATTTAAGCAATTCTTCTGAGGAGGTTTCAAAGTTGGTCTGCGACTGACGGATCTTAGCGACAATAACGCGATCTCCGACGCCAGAATCAAAAAGCTTGAGAACGTCAGCGTTGACAAGGACCGTCGATTGAGCATTTAATAACCCGGGACTGAATGCAATGAACATGGCTAATCGACAAACAAAATTGAATTTCTTCATTGTGATAGGCCTTCCTTGTCAGCAAAATAAAAACAACCCTTTAGATTCTTTCGAATATGTTTCCGAAATCAAAAAACTCCGTGCCGCAAAGCACAGAGTTTTCTTCAAAAATATTCAATTTGAACTCTTAGCTTTTTAGCGATTTTTATCGTGGTCGCAAGTCGCTCTAACTCACCACGTCTCGAAACTAAAGTCTAGGGCTTTACTGGCTTACAGTCAACCCAAGTCGTTCTACCAGAGTTGTTTCACGTCAAGCACGAATCCGGGCAGGACATCCTCGCCCGAAACGGTTTCTGGATCGTCCAAAATAACGACCTCACCGTTCGCCCGATAAATGCGTACCTTTTTCTTCATCGGGTCGATCAGCCATCCAAGCCGCACACCGTTTTCGATATATTCCGCCATTTTCTCCTCCAACGCTGAAGAAATGTCAGTCGGCGAACGGAGTTCGATGACAAAATCGGGAACGATGCGTGAAAACCTGCTTTTCTCCGACGGACTGAGAGCGTTCCATTTCGCTTTCGACATCCATGAAACGTCCGGTGAACGTTTTGAGCCGTTGGGAAGCGTGAACATTGTCGAAGAATCAAATACAATGCCGGTTCCGTCGTTTTCGGACCAGTTATCGG
>JABFSB010000216.1 GCA_013140875.1 Acidobacteriota bacterium | reverse complement strand
GTTGGCGAACCCTTTCCTGCCACTTCTTGCGCGGCCGGTCGGACTCCTCGAACTTCGAAAGCAGGTCGTGCAGCGATTCGCCTTCTGCCTGCCTTGTTTTCAGATAAATGAGGGCCACGATGATAGCGGTGAAGGAAATCACAACTATTTGAATGGGCAGCAAAAGAATCTGCAGCAGCGTTTCGAGAACGGTATCGACCATCTTAACCTGCATCGATTTGGATGCATCGTTTGTCACTCGCCGTCCGCGGCCAAAATCGATGTCGTAGACATTCTCGTTCCTTTCCACCTTCTCGCCGGACGACTCTTCCTCCGCGGCTGGCGGGGCGTCGGCGTCGGTCCGGCGTGCTTCGATCGCCGGGGGCTTTAGATCAAAGGCCTTCGCGGTCGCGTTGACCACAAAAGTAAGAGATCCGGCCGCGATCGCCGGAATAAGGAACATGATTACATAGGCGGCCAACGCCGTTATAAAAGACCGCGAAACTAAAGACTTTGACCGTTTGACCGCCTCGCGCCCCCGAAGATTCTCCATCATGGCGACCGGAGCGATCAGCATCATCCAAACGCTGGTCAGAAGAAATGCCGTGACGAACGCACACAGGCCCAAGCCGATAGCAACGGCGGTTGAGGCATCCTGATTTCCGAAGATCAGCCAGAAAATGCCGTAGAGGAGCCCAAAAACGATCACGAAGGAAAGTACGCCGATGATGATCGGCATCAGCGAACTTAAAATACCCAGTCCCAGAAATGTCTTCCATTTCTTTCGGGCCTCGTAAAGAGCGGCCCGGAGTTTAATCGGTCGAAGCGGAACGGCGAGGGATTGCGTTACGATCCAGGTTATCGTGCCTACTATCAACACCGCGCAAAAAGCAGTCATCAGGCTGTTTAAGATCGCACTCAGCACGATCGCCCCGTTCGCTATCCCGGACGGGATTACTTCGGTCGTCCTCAGAAAGCTCAGGCCGACGATCACCCCGGTCAACAGGATCATTGGAAGAAAAAAGAACATCGAGAGCGAAAGAAACTTCTGGATATGCTCGGTGTAGATCATGCCCGCACGTCGGAGCAGGCCGAAAATTCCTTCTGAACGCGACCGCAGCGAATTCGCAAAGGCCTCGGCTGACTGAGGCCTGTCGTCGACACCCTTAGCAAGCGAAGCGTCGATCACACGCTTTAACTTTTTACGTACTTTTTTCGCATCCAGCGGCGGAGGCGGAATAAATTTATGCGACTCCATTACCTTGGTAAAGTCGCCCTTGAACGGCGTATCGCCCGAAAGCATTTGATAGGCGATCACGCCGAGACTGTAGATGTCGGAGCGGGCATCGAGCTTATCGCCTCTGCACTGCTCCGGCGACATATAGAGCGGAGTTCCCAAAACGGCACCGACGCGAGTCAGATCGGAACTTGTCGGAGCTTCCAGCAGCGAACTATGAGAGGTTAAAGCCGGCCCGTTATCATTATCACCCGAGATTATTTTCGTCTGGACCGCTTCCTCGTTCGCCTCGCCATCGGCCCTCGCCTTTAGCACCAGCGTGCCCGACTCATCACCGTTTGAAATTGGCTGTATCAGCGTTTCTCTGTCCGAGCCGACAACAGGTGCGCGATCGGGCAGGATAGCCATGGTGGCGCGGTCGCCGATTCGCGTGGGCGAAGCACTGTCGTGGATAGTCTCATCATAAACGTGGCCGGCGAAAGTCGTGTTCGCCCCGGAAGCAAATGTCGGCGACGCGCTTTCCCGTATGACGAACTCGCCCGTGTCGTGACTATCATGAGCTTCGAGCTTGGCGATACCGAAATCCAGCACCTTTACTGTGTAGCCCCCGCGCTGATTCGGCTCCAGCCATATGTTGTCCGGCTTAAGATCGCGGTGGATTATTCCCTGTTCATGAGCTTCGTGAACCGCCGAGCAAACCTGTTCGAGAATATCGAGCGTCCAGCTGACCGGGAGGTTTTTCTCTTCTTCCAAAATCTCACCCAACGTACAGCCGTCAAGGTATTCCATTACAAGATATGCAACCTGCCCCTGATCCGTTTGAGCGAACCCGAAATCGGTAACGTCCACGACGTTTGGATGGCGCAAGCGTCCGGCGGCTCGGGCCTCACGGCGAAACCGTTCGACAAATTCCGGCCGCTTCATGAATTGCGGTGCTATGACCTTGATCGCGACCGGACGCTCGGTCCCAAGATGAGTGGCAAGATAGACCGTTCCCATGCCGCCGCGTCCAAGCTCGCGTTCGATCTGGTATTTCTCGTCTAGCGTCTTCCCAATCAGGTCGGAGTAGTTCATTCCGTTTTACTTGCAACAGTCGGCGGGGAGTACTACGCAACACCGGTATCAATGTTCAAATCAGCCAAAAAGCCAATATTATCATTTTATTGATTATTGCCTCATGCTAAAAGTCCTCTTGTAAAGTCCTGATTTATGTTGCGGCATCCAAACTTGGCTCTTTTTTTGCGATCTTGGAGAGCTTTGCGTGAGGAAAAAGTGTTTCACGCGAAGAACGCCCAGGACGCAGCGGAAGAAAAGTTCCTCCTGGAGCATGGCGAACGGCCTGGCGTGCGGCTGCCCGAATATCCGTATTGCGCGGTTTCCCTTGCGCCGAGCACCGAATTTGAGTTATTTTTGACCATTCTCTTCAACCGGATTTTCAAGGCATGTTCCACACATGCAACAGCATTTCACAAAACCGACAAACTGTGCTAGTCTGTGTTTGTAGAGTCAGAGTATCTTTTTAGGGAGCGGCCGAAAACGGCAAGTCAGGACATTATGGACAAAGGAAAAGCGATCGAATCTGCGTTGCTTCAGATTGAGAAAAAATTTGGAAAGGGATCGATCATGCGTCTCGGCGAAAAGCCGCGTGAGGACGCCGGGGCGATCTCGACGAACTGTCTGAGCCTTGACGCCGCAATCGGCGTCGGAGGATTGCCGCGCGGCCGGATAGTTGAGATCTATGGCCCCGAAAGCTCCGGCAAGACGACACTCGCCCTTCAGGTCGTAGCGTCGGCGCAAAGGACTGGCGGAATTGCTGCGTATATAGATGCCGAACACGCCATGGACCCTGAATACGCTGGAAAACTTGGCGTTAATATAGATGACCTGCTTATCTCACAGCCGGATTCGGGCGAACAGGCGCTCGAAATTGCTGAGACCTTGGTGCGGTCGAATAGCGTCGATGTCATCGTGATCGACTCGGTCGCCGCGTTGGTGCCGCGGGCGGAACTCGATGGTGAAATGGGCGACTCGCTTCCGGGCCTTCAGGCAAGATTGATGTCGCAGGCTTTGAGAAAAATAACGGCGATCGTTGCGAACTCGCATACGACATTTATCTTTATCAACCAGCTTCGCGAAAAGATCGGCGTATTTTTCGGCTCGCCGGAAACCACGACGGGCGGAAAAGCCCTGAAGTTCTACGCCAGCGTAAGACTCGATATCCGACGTATCGGCGCGATCAAAGAGGGCGACAAGATGGTCGGCAACCGCACCCGCGTCAAAGTTGTGAAGAACAAGTGCGCTCCGCCGTTCCGTGAGACGGAGTTCGATATCATGTACGGCGAAGGAATTTCGCGCGAAGGCGATCTTCTTGATCTTGCGTCGAATAATGACGTAGTCGAAAAGAGCGGCGCGTGGTTTTCTTACAAGGGTGAACGTCTGGGTCAGGGCCGCGAGAACGTAAAGAATTTGCTGAAACAGCAGACGGATTTAAGGGACAGGATCGAGCACGACGTCAAGGTCGTTCTCGGGATGACGCCCGGCGAATCGGAGGCGGCCGCCGCTTAACTTTCTTGATTGGAATTTAAACGCAATTGTGCCGGTTTGAATGTTGCGTCTCCGGGGGACGGCGGCGGCGTTCAAACCGGCACGGGCAGGTTACAAAGGATTCGGAAGACAGAGTGACCATCGCGAGGAATTGGTCACTAAGTTCGGATTATACCGTCTCGAATGCAATTGTCAACCCATTTTTGTCGAAAGGTCAGACCATTCTAGCCGAATTCGCGCCGGCGAAGGAATCGCATTTGACACCACCTAAGGTCTTATTTAGAATTCTAAGTTTGCTGTTCAACACGGACTGCAAAGGAAGGCCAGGTAGCTCAGTTGGTAGAGCAGCGGATTGAAAATCCGCGTGTCGGCGGTTCGACCCCGTCCCTGGCCACCATAACTATCTTCAAAAAGCGGCTCGACAAGGGCCGCTTTTTTGATTTTCAAGATATAATTTCCGGTCAGTGAAATAATGGAACCACTTGCCAATGAGATCAGGCCAAGAAGCCTCGACGAATTCGTCGGCCAGGAACATCTTGTCGGCGAGGGCAAGCCGCTCAGATTGGCGATCGAGCAAGGACATATTTTTTCGTTCATTCTCTGGGGAACGCCCGGAACCGGCAAAACGACCCTCGCCCGCATCTACGCCAACGCGATCAACGCCGAGTTCTATGAACTCTCCGCCGTTTCCGCAGGTAAGGAAGACATCCGGCGAATCGTCAAAACTCCTTCAATAGACGGCCGTCCACGCCTTCTTTTTCTCGACGAGATCCATCGCTTTAATAAAGCTCAACAGGATTTTCTGCTCCCGTTTGTCGAAAACGGCGAACTCGTCCTGATCGGAGCTACCACGGAAAATCCAAGTTTCGAGGTCATCCCGGCGCTCTTGTCGCGGCTTCGCGTATTCGTGCTGAACGAACTTTCGAATGAGGACATGGCTGCGATCATCGGACGCACCGGTTTCGAACTCGATCGCGATGCAACCGACTGGCTTGTCGAAATGGCGAACGGCGATGCCCGGCAAGCGATAACGATGATCGAGAATACGTCTCGGCTTTACGATACGATCACGATCGATACCTTAAAAGAAACTCTCCAGTCGAAATTTCTCAGATACGACAAAAAAGGCGAGGAGCACTATAACGTCATCAGCGCGTTCATCAAATCGATGCGGGCGAGCAAACCGAACGCCGCGATGTATTATCTTGCGAGAATGATCGAATCCGGCGAAGACCCGAAGTTCATCGCCCGCAGAATGGTGATCTTTGCATCTGAAGACATCGGGCTCGCACAGCCGACTGCCCTTGTCGTTGCCAACGCCGTCTTCCAGGCCGTCACGACGATCGGCATACCCGAATGTATCCACAACCTCGCCCACGGAGTCGCCTATCTTGCGAATGCGGCAAAAGACCGCGGCTCGACGACCGCGATCGGCCAGGCAATGGAAGACGCAAAGAAGTTCGGCAATCTACCCGTGCCGATGCAGATCAGAAACGCCCCGACAAAGTTGATGAAAGAACTCGGCTACGGCAAAAAAAAAGAAAGCGAACCCGACGATCTAATGCCGGAAAAACTGAGCGGGCGTAACTATTTTGGCTAGAAACAAATTGTCAATTGTCAATTGTATGATTGTTAATTGGTAAGAAATTAGTGATCACCAATTAACAATCGCACAATTGACAATTTACAATGCGGATTTTTGGAGGATTCTATGTTGAAAATGCTATGTGCATTCGCATTCTATTTGTTATTTGTTAACGCGGCTTTCGCGCAAGCCGACATCGTCTCGACCCGTGAGATGGACCGCATCAACTGGATGGAATTTAAAGAGGTCGTGCCGGCAAAGATCAATACTGTAATTCTCCCGACCGGCACGCTCGAACCGCACGGCGTTATCAATAACGGAGCGGACAACACGGCACCGTTCGCAATGGCAAAGACGATCTCGCGTCGCGTCAATGCGATGATCGCACCGACGCTGCCTTACGGGATAACCGGTTCGATGGAGGCTTATCCGGGAGCGTTTCAGATAACCGAGTCTGCCTATCGGCCATTTGTGAAACAGATACTCGAAGGCCTCGCTAAAAACGGTTTCAAAAATATCGTGATCATGAACGGACACGGCGGCGGTCAGACTGCCGTGCTCCAGTCGGTGGCGGCCGAGGTTGCGGCCGAAAGAAAGGTGCGAACGCTGGTGATCAATTGGTGGTCGTTCGCTTCCGATGAAACGAAAGCCGTTTTCGGCGAAGACGGCGGTCACGCCGGTTTGAACGAGACCGCATTCATCCAGGCCATCGATCCGACGCTCGTCCACCCGGAGCGTTACAAACCCGAGATGGCGACGTCTTACCCGCCTGCGGGAACATGGTCGGCGGTACCGTTCCCGTCCTCGATCGGTCTTTATCAAAAGGGGCAGGGCTATCCGAAATTCGATAAGGCAAAGGCGGATGAATATTACCGGGTCGTTACCGACAAGGTAGCAAATCTGATCAGCGATACCGTGCGAAAGTGGGACGCCGCCGGGCTCTGATCCCTTTTTGGAATTTCGCTAAATTTCGCTAATATTGAACAGATCAAAGATCCGGTCACTTTTATGAAAGACACCTCACGTCAGAAAACGAATCGAGATGCGATCCTCGACGCCACGGATCGATTGCTCGCCCGTTCCGGCTATAAGAAAATGAGCATTGACGACCTCGCCAAAGAGGTCGGAATCGGCAAAGGCAGTGTTTACCTGCATTTTGAGAGCAAGGAAGAGATCGCTCTTTCGCACATCGACCGCATCATCGAACGCCTAAAAAACAATTTGACCGAGATCGCAACCCGCGATGCCTCGTGCGAAAAGAAGCTTAGGGCTATGCTTTTCGAACGGGTAATGTTCCGCTTCGACAGCGTTCAGCACTATTCACAAAGTTTGAATGAGCTTCTTGCCAGCCTGCGCCCCCGATTGCTGGAACGGCGGAAACGATATTTTGAGGAAGAGGCACAGATTTTTGCGGGCGTTATCGAAGAAGGCAAAAAGCTCGGGATATTCGACGCCAAAAGTCCTGCTGAGATCGCGGGATCGTTGATCGACGCCACGAATGCACTGCTTCCCTACAGCCTTAGCGCCTATGAATTGGGCGAGCGTTCCGAGCTCGAAACGAAAGCGAAACAGGTGGCGGACCTTTTATTGCACGGATTGGTTAAACGATAAGTCCGATCATCTTTTCCAATAGTTCTTGATCTTCAGATCAAGCATTGGAAAGGCGCAGTATTCGACGTTTCGTCCCGATTCGCGCAGCTTCTGGACCATCGGGATCGCCGCGTCGGCATTTCGCGTATGCACGATTATGGTAGCCGCCCGCTGCAGATCGGGATTGTCGTGCAACCACTCGGCTATTGCGTAGCCGGTGCTTGAAAAATCGTCGTGATCGTTTGATTCGTAATGATGCGGCAGCAGGTCGTGGTCGAGGAATATAGCGTCGTAAGATCCTGCTTTGAGCAATTCCTTTGCTTCTTCGACATTCTCGGCAATATCCAGATCGTCACCCTTGAAGCGCTTTTCGAACCACGCGTGGCGGCGGTAATCGTCGTCGAGCAAGAACACCGTGATCGGCGTCCTTTCGGCACTCAGATCGGAGAGGCCGAACCGGATCATGATACTACGCAAAATTCCCATACTCAGTTAACCGCAAAACTCCGAATATACCACAATGAAGATTTACCGACACATCATTGCTCGATCGCAATTGTTCAGATTAGAGTCGCCTTAGATCAAACCCTTTGTGAACTTTGTGTCTGCCCATAGTGTTCTTTGTGTTTTGTATATTTTTTCATAAAGTCACGAAGAGGTAGGGCGGAACCACAACCTGCCAATAAATCAGATGACCCTCACCCGACATTAGCCGCAAAAAATATCGAGTGATATAATCTCAAATCGACCCAAGAAACCAATGCCAAAAGAGTCCGCAAAAAAACATGGCCTCAGGGCCGTTCCATCCGCAGAACCGCCGCCGCGAATGGATGCCGTATTCGTTTCGGCGGACGAGGAAGTTTGTCAAAAATGCTTCGGGTCCGGAATGGAAGTTGTGGACGGCAAGGGCGCCCGTATTTGCGAATGCCGGAAGCGCGATGCCCATTCGCTCAGACTTAATAAGGCCCGCATCCCGAAGCGATACGAAAAATGCCACTTTAATACCTACGACCATAAGCTCAGCGAATCTCAGAAAAAAGCGCTCAGGCTTGCGGGAGACTTTACCCAGAGTTTTCCCGCGGTAGATCAGGGATTGCTTCTTACCGGTCCGGTCGGCGTGGGCAAAACGCATCTTGCGGTCTCGATAATAAAAGGGCTCACCGAACGCGGCTTCCCGTGTTTGTTTTATGAGTTCGGATCGCTTTTAAAGGAGATCCAGGATTCATACAACCCCAACACCAAAGCGTCCGAGCTTGCCGTACTTGCACCGGTTTTGGTCGCGGACGTCCTTGTCCTTGACGAACTTGGGGCGTCGAAACCGACGGATTGGGTCCTCGATACAATGGCCCACATCATCAACACGCGCTACAATGAGAACCGCCTCACCATCTTCACCACGAACTTCCCGGACGAACGGACCGCCGACGGAAAAGAAACGCTCGAAGACCGCGTCGGTGTGCGGGTCCGTTCCCGCATCTTTGAAATGTGCAAGACCGTAAAAATCGACGGCGAAGATTATCGCCGAAACTTCGACCGCTCCCGCTACCGCTAACCGCATTATCTCCGTAACCTCTTTTTTGATTTCCTTTGCGTGCTTTGCGACCTTTGCGTGAACCTTACCCCGGTTTAAGAATCTCACGCAAAGGCCGCAAACACGCAAAGAAAGATGAGAAGGTTTGGTTTGATTAGATCAAAGGGAATGCGGGCGCCGAAACCCTACAAAGCGTGATGTGATATACTCTCGGCCAAATTAACTGTACTTAAGGAGATTGCCATGCGTTTTCGCAAAGTCGCCCCGCTTGTTTCGACGATGCTTTTGTTAACCTCTTTCTGCATTGCACAGGTCGAACCTGCCGATCCCGAAATAGAAAAAGCCAAAAAGGAACTCGATGAAAAGATCGTGCAGACGCTCAACC
>JABFSB010000183.1 GCA_013140875.1 Acidobacteriota bacterium | reverse complement strand
GTATCTTTCGCAAGCGGCCGCACGATTCGGGCCGATACGGTGATCGCGACCGACGGTGCCGGCTCTGCGGTGCGTCAATCGATGGAGCGAGATCTCGCCGATTTTCAATCTTCTTCTGTTTTTCTTGAGCACGGTTACAAAGAGCTTCACATTCCGCCGTCGGCAACGGGAAACTTTCAACTCGAAAAAAACGCACTCCACATCTGGCCGCGGCATAAGTTTATGATGATCGCCCTGCCGAATTTTGACGGCGGCTTTACGTGTACGTTGTTTTTGGCAAACAAGGGTGAAAACAGTTTCGAAGAAATTAGCCGCGGATTTGCGCAGATTGACGCAGATCAGAAAGAGCCCGAACATTTGCGGCATCTGCGTTTATCTGCGGCTGAATCAGTTCTGGAATTTTTCAACCGCGAATTCCCCGATGCCGTGCCGCTGATGCCGACGCTGGTTGAAGATTTCTTCACAAATCCGACCGGCAATCTCGGCACATTAAAATGCTGGCCTTGGAATGTCGAAGGACGTGCTCTCCTGCTCGGCGATTCGGCCCACGCCGTCGTTCCATTCTACGGCCAGGGCATGAACTGCGCCTTCGAGGACGTGAGAATACTCGACTCCCTCTTGTCAGAACCGGGAGCGGTAGCGACTGGGTCCGCTATCGGGTCAGAACCGACTGCATCAGCGGGCGGCCAGATCGATTGGGCAACGGTTTACGAAAAATACGGACAGCTCCGCAAAAAAAACACCGACGCCATCGCCGACATGGCCGAAGAAAATTTCTACGAAATGCGCGACGCCACCGCCGACCCCGTTTTCCAACGCAAACGCGAACTCGAAACCAAACTCGAACAAATGTATCCGGACTATTTCTCAAAATACTCCATGGTTACATTTAGGGAAGACCTGCCGTATTCGGTTGCCAAGCAGAAGGGAAATGCGCAGGACAAGTTCCTAATGGAAGTCTGCTCGACGGTCGACAGCACGGTTGACATCGACGTAAATGGTCTGATCGAGAGAATAAGGTCCGAAGACTTCTGACGTTGAAGCAGATCGGCGCAAGGACGATCACTATTGCCGTGCCTGCGCCGGTCCTGCGGCTAAAAATTAGGCAGCCGCTGCTGTCCACTGGCCGGGTTGATATCCGCCCGCTTCTGTCCGGAATGCGATGTTCAGTCGGTTCCATGCGTTCACGACGGCGATTGCCAGCGTCAGATCGATCAACTCCTGTTCGCTGAACTGCTTCCTTGCTTCTTCGTAAACCTCATCGGAAACATGATCTTCGCCGAGCACGGTAATCGCTTCGGCCCACGCAAGAGCGGCCCGCTCGCGGTCAGTGAAGAATGGCGTTTCACGCCAGGCGGCTACCGTGTAGATCCGCTGTTCCGTGTCGCCGCCGTGCCGAAGGTCCTTGGAATGCATGTCAAGGCAATAAGCACACCCGTTGATTTGCGAAACGCGATATTCGACAAGCTGCTGAAGGTTCTTTTCCAAAGGCGACTTAGCAAGATAAGCCCCGATCCCGAGCATCGCTTTTAGGGCATCTGCACCTTTTTCGATTGCGTTAATTCTCTGTTCCATGATTAAAACTCCTTTGTATGAATTTTCGAGGCCCTTATTTCGGCCTTCACTATTCATGACGATCATCACCATGGCGTTGTGACACCTGTGCGTTAATTAATTTTTCCTCCAGGTTCTCGAATGCACGCAGCTTGTCCGGATTCATCATTCGGTAAAGCGCCATGATCCGGCCGTCCTCGATCGAAAACGTCGACGCCGCGAACGGAACACCGTCCGCATATTCGATAAGGCCCGGTTCGCCGTTCAACGTAACCATGTAGGCGGCCAGCCGTCCCGGATATTTTCGAATCGCGACCGTGTGCAAATTTGCAAGGCGCTTCGTGCCGTAAAGGATCTTTTTCGCGGCATTAACCTTGCCGCCGCCGTCTGAGGTAAGAGAGACATCGTCAGCAAAAATCGACATTAAGGTTTGGGCATCGCCCGTATAAGACGCACTGATAAATTTTTTGATGAGATCGGTTCGCGTGACTGCATCCACCTCGAACCGAGAGCGGTCGCTGCGAACACGGGCTCGGGCTCGCGAAACTATCTGTCGAATAGCGGTCTCGCTTTTTGCGACGACCTTCGCAATTTCCGCGTGAGCCAGATCGAAAACATCGTGTAGAAGAAAAACGGCCCTCTCAAGCGGAGACAACCGCTCAAGCATTACCAGAAACGCTAGCGATACAGCGGATTCCAGTTCGGCCCGCATTTCAGGCGAATCAGCCTTATCGACGAGTAAAGGCTCGGGCAGCCACGGCCCGATGTACGTTTCTCGCTGCACCGAAGCCTTTCGCAGCCTGTCTATCGAAAGCCGCGTAACGACCGTCGTCAGCCACCCCTCGGGTGTTTCGATCTCGCTCTTGTCCGCGTTATGCCAGCGGATGTAAGCATCCTGAACAATATCCTCGGCATCGGCCCGCGTTCCCAGCATCCGGTAAGCAATGCCGAAAAGCCGGCCTCGGCTGCGGTAAAAAACCTCAGCCCGCTCGTCTCTGCGTACGGCAGTCATAACATTCATACTAAAACATTGACGGGCGATAGGAAATTTTGTGACAGTTACATTTTGATGGCAGGCAAATTTTTGACGTAATGCGTTCGACTGTGCAATTCTGTCGCAGCACAACCGATGAGATCTACCCTACACATAGACGGCAAATTGTACGAATTCGACCCAACAACCTCGATTGACATTTCGATTCCTTTGCATTTCAACGGTCCGCAGCCGAACGCATATGGTG
>JABFSB010000428.1 GCA_013140875.1 Acidobacteriota bacterium | reverse complement strand
AAAAAAGACCGCCTTTTCGAAGACGGCCTTTCTTTTTTTGGTTTGATCGGTCTTTACGCGTGGACCTTTCCGCCCGGATAGCTTGCTCCGAGTTTTACGTCTTCGCCGTCGGCAAGTGACGTTACAAGTTCGTAATGAAAATAATCGAACTTATCCGCCACCGGCTGCTGCACGCGTTTGTCATACATATCGCGTGAACGATCTATCGCCTCGCGAAGCCGGTCGTAAAGATCGCCGGACTGGCGGCCGTCGGCTACCTTCTGTTCGTTGTAAAGTTTTATCTCCGACACCAGCAGGCGTGCGAAGCGTCGAGCATCGTTATGCAGACGGCGTTCTTCCTCAGGCACTTCGATCGGCAGATCGACGTTGCGGTCGCGGTATTTTGTTCGCGCGGCCTGTACCGAAGCTACCTCGGCAATCGGCTCGGCGACGGCCGGAGCGGATGAACCGTTCAGCGGCTCAACCACCGGCGTTTCGACCTGCGGCACATATTCCGCAACCGGTTCCGCTGCGGACTCTTCGATGATCTCCGGGAACTCTTCCGCGACGGCTTCGGCCGGAACGTATTCGTCGATTACTTCCGGGACCACTTCCGCGACTACTTCCGGCTCGACGTATTTGGGTTCCGCTGCTGCCAGTTCCTCGACAGGCTCGAAATAGGTGACATCTTCTACTTCTTCGAACTCGTCAACTACTACTTCGCCAAAACGTTCGAACTGTGCGGGTTCGGCTTCAGTTTCCTGAACCGGCTCGACATATACTTCCTGGACCGGTTCGGGCGTAACCTCTTCGTGCAAAGATTCCGCGACCGGTTCGAAAGCGGTAGTTTCTTCTTCGTATGCAGGCGTCCGCTCCTCGAACGAAGGCGTCACTTCAAATCCGGTTTCTTCCGCTACCGGCGTCGAATAAGTTTCTTGGTGCGGCGTTTCATCGAACGAAGGCGTTTCTTCATAAGCCGGTGTTTCCGAATAAGCAGGTGCTTCTTCTTGAACCGGTGTTTGGAAATGCTCCACCGCCGGGGATTCTTCGGGCTGCTCGAACTGTTCGACCGGTGTCTGCACCGTCGACGTCTCTTCCGCCGCCGGCTGCTCGAATTGTTCTTCGACCGGGGCAACCGCGGGCTGCGTTTCGACTGGCTGCGGGACGGCAACGGGCTGGACCGCCGCAGCCGCAAGCTCGACCGTAAGGCCGGCGACGCGAACAAGCGTTTCCAGGGCCTCGGGGTTAAGGGCGACTCCTTCAGTCCCAAAATCGGCGTAAAGTACGGCTACACCGCGTCCGCGGGCGACGAGCGGGATCGCATACATGCGGTCCGGTCCGCCAAAACCGAGCGGCTCGAGGAATAAATTATCGTCTGCGTGGGCTCCCGCTCCGGCCGTGCTTGTCTTAAGAGTTCCGACCGATTCGGACAAAACACTGTCGGACGAGATCGGGAACTGGATGCCCCGAACGGTGGCCTCGTCGACCTTGGCTTCATCGCCAAATGCCCGCCACCCGACAAAGTGCTCATTCTTAACGATAAAGAATGCGCCTCGCGGTGCGAACGTAGATGCGTGATCGACCAGGGATTTCAAAATTTCGGACTGCGAGTTCTTGCTGCTGATCTCGTTGATCGCATCGCGCAGCTTGTCGTATTCGACCACGGCAGGGGCCGATGCTTCTTTCAGCTTTTCAGCCTCGCCGATCGCAACGGCGGTGATCGTCGCACCCTCATCCCGCGCCAGGCGCAGATGTTCGATAACCGACTCATTAAAGGCCTGATCGAAGTGAACACCCGTATCAAAACGCTGGACAAGCTTCCGAACGGCCTCGTCCGTTTGAGACTTATGCTTCTCGAACTCGGTTTCGAAATTCTTTTGAAACTCGGAAACCTCCTGCCGCAGTTCGGCAAGATATCCTTTGAGATAACTTTCGAATTCAGTCCTCAAACTAAGTTCGAGTTCTTCACTATTCACTGGGGTTTCTCCTCCAATTTTGAAATACAGTATTAAAAGATGCGGGTCGCGGCAGGCCTAACAAGGGAAGCAAACAGGGCGATTGCGGCTGATCGACGTTGGGCGTCGAATACCGCCAATGAAAAGTATTACGGATTTGACCGCATTATGTCAAGAATTTCTTGCAGCCGGCCCAAGGCGACAAAACTGTGTCGGATAATTATATCCCGAAAAGCATGCTAAACGGCAACGACCGAGATGTCCGGATCGATCTCTTCCCTGATCATGTTCTCGATCGCCATAAGCGTACCGGTAAGCGAACTAGGGCAGCTTCCGCAGGCACCTTCGTACCTGATCTTAAGTGTCGAATCTTCAAGCCCGATCACCTCAAGCCAGCCTCCGTCGCCCGCCAAATACGGGCGTATCCGGTCGTCCAGCAACGCATTTATCTCGCCGATCTTCGGGTCGTCGTTCGCGGCCGCCGCAATCGCACCGCCGACGGCCGCGGCGGCTCCGTTCTTGTTGCCATTCGACGACTCGACCGATTCAGCCGCACGGATCGGAACGGCCAGGGTGGGCAGTATCTCGTCCCATTCGATGTCGTCGGTTTTTTCGACCGTGATCATCTTGTCCATGTAAAACACGGACGCCACATCACCTACTTCGAATATCGATTTGGCCAATGCGTCATGTGCCGCGGCGGTCTGGTCCTTGAACGAATGCGAGGTGCCATGTGACACCGGCTCCTTCAAAATGAACTTTACCGCGTTCGGGTTCGGTGTTTCCTGTATGTCTGCGATCTTTGGCATTCCTATCCGTTCGACAACTCCAAACTCTAATCATTGCTAATCCTTACATTTTTGTCAACATTAGCCCTTGCGGCCAGCCGCAAACCGCGTTGCGTGCCGTCAATACGACATGAACCGGACCCGTGCCCGGCAAAGCCGTCACTCGGTCCGGTTCATTTTCTAAAACCGCCCGCGGAACGATCCCGCCCGCAAGGCACCTGCAAAAAATTACTCCGTTATATGGATCTCTTCCGTCTTGTTAACTCTGCCGGACAAGAACATCGCACCGAATAGAACAAGCAGAACAGCGAAAACGATAAGTCCGACCAGATAAATTCCTTTACCTTCGCCTGTTTTATACAGATAAAACGATCCCGCCGCGAGAATTAAAGAGACCAAAGCCAATAAACCATTAAGCGCACCCTTCACAAAAATCACCTCCGATTGTCGAGAAAAAGGTTCGAACTTACTAAGTTTAGAGGTGCCAACGCGCCCTGCCGCCTGTTTTCAAAACAAAGGCGCCGAGAACCTACCCCTTAAGCTTTTCAAACTGTCATTTCTGAAACGCGCTTATAGTAACTCCAATCGTTTACTAAAGGCAAGTTTCTTTTGACCGCTGTAATTATGTACGAATTGGTGTTACCAATGTTTCATTTTATCGAAGACGGCCGAAACCGTTCGCCGGATGCCCTGAAAATCCGCTCGGGCGGCTACGTCCTTCCACGGCCCGCCGTTGAGAAGATCGACAACTTCATCCGCCTGATCATATCCGATCTCAATGATCAGAAGACCGTCTTCTTTTAGATAACCAGGCGCATTTTTCACCATTCGGCGGATAACGGACAGGCCGTCGCCCTGATCCGTTAACGCCGTTTGAGGTTCAAATTCCCTCACGTCAGGTTCGAGACGGGCAAAATCGGCAATTGAAATATAGGGCGGGTTTGAAACTATTAGGTCGAACCTTTCCTTCTCTATCAGCGAAGCAAAAAGGTCCGATTTCCGAACATCCAGCCGATCTTCAACGCCATGGATAGAAGTATTTTCCCTGGCTATCACAATTGCCGAGTCGGATATTTCCAGGCCAACGGCGTTCGCGTGAGGGGAATGAATAAGCACGGAAATAGAAATGCAGCCCGAACCCACGCCTACCTCGCAAAAAACAGCGCCCATCCGGCCGGCCAGAAAATCAACGGCCTGCTCGACCAGCATTTCCGTCTCGGGCCGGGGTATCAGAACGGCGGGCGACACTTTGAAATCGAGTCCGAAAAATTCCTTTGTTCCGACAATATAGTGAAACGGTTCGCGGCCCGCGCGCCGGTCGATGAATTTCAGATAGCGGTCCGATGCGGCTTTATCGGGCACGTTTTCCGGGTGTGCGATCAGGAACGTCCTATCCTTGCAGATCGCAAATGCCAGCAGCGAAGCCGCCTCGCGACCGGGTTCGGGAATGCCGGCGGCCTTAAGTGTTTCTGCGCCGGTTTTGATCAGCTCAGCCAGATCGCTCATCGGCATCACTTCGCTCCGTCATCCCGCAGAACCGCGGGCAGCGTAAGCAAAATTATTTTCAGGTCCAGCCACAAGGACCAATTCTCAATGTAAAAAAGATCGATCCGCACCATCTCTTCAAAGGTCAGCCGATTGCGGCCCGACACCTGCCAAAGACCGGTTATGCCCGGCTTCATATCCAGACGTTTGCGGTGCCAAATATCATATTCCTCAACCTCATAAGGGATCGGCGGCCGCGGCCCCGCAACGCTCATGTCGCCTTTCAGGACGTTCAGTAGCTGAGGCAACTCGTCCAGACTCGATCTGCGCAGCCGCCGTCCGAACTTGGTAATTCGCGGATCGTCCTTCACCTTCCCGAACACAGGTTTCGTCACATTGCCCGCGTTCGCGTCGGACTCGCCGCCGATGTTTTTTTGATAAGCTTCGCGGTGGAGCTGTTCATCGGCGTTCGCGGCCATCGTGCGAAATTTGTAACAAAGGAAAACTCGCCCGTCCATCCCGACGCGCTCCTGCCGGAAAAATATCGGGCCGCTTGAATCCAGTTTTATCAATATCGAAACGGCCAGCCAAACCGGAGCCAGCAAAACGATTGCAATTGTAGAAATTACGATATCCGAAGCCCGTTTTATAAACCGCTGCACGTCCGAAAGCGGTTCGCGAAACAAACGGACCATGGGCAGAACTCCGATCTGTTCGACACTGGTTTTCTGCGGCAGAAGGTTAAAGAGGCTTGGGGCAAAACGAAATTCGACCCGCTGGCTGCGCCCGATCTGGAGCATCGATTCGAAAAGATGTTCACTGGCGACCGTGTTGTCCGTGATAATGACTTCCTGTATTTCGAGGTCGCGAATCAGATCGGCCAGATCGTCGATCTTGCCGACAATCGGAACTGAAGTTTCGGCCACGAAAACCCTCAAATCTTTGTCGGAGGCTCCGCAGCTATCGACCGCGCCGATCACTCGATAGCCCAACTGCCTCCGTTCGCCAAGCTGTTTTATCGTCTGACCGGCCTCGGCGTTTGTTCCTACGATCAGCGTCGGCAACAGATTAATCCCTCGCATGCGGAATCGCGATTGAATGAATCGAAGTCCCAGATGCAGAACGCCCAGCAGAACAAACGCGATCAGAAAGTCCAAAACAAAAACTCCGCGCGCGTAGGAGAATTCGCGAAAAGCAAATCCGCCCCGAAACAAAAACGCCCAGGCCACCACAAGAAGCGAGCCAACCGCGGCGGCCTTGAATACTTTTGTTGCCTCCTGAGTATAAGAAAAAGCTCCTGAGAAGCGGTAAGCACGCTGATACCAAAGCATTGCGATTCGGATCGGGATTGCAAAATAGATAATGCCCGCATAGGGAACAAAATCCTTTGACCACGCCCACGCGGTCGACGAAAATATCGGGTCACCCTCGCGCACAGTGAAGGCGAACAAAAAGCTGAATGCGGCTGCAAAAGTATCGACGGCGATAACGCCGAGGATGACGGCAGGCATGACCCACGCCGGTACACGCTTTTGCGCCGGAAGCGTTTTGGCAATGTTATTTTTCGTAACTGATCTCTCTACTTTCACTTTCGCGGGGGAATTGCCAGTCGGAACTCGGCATCTTTGTTACAGAAATTCGGATTATAGTATGGATCCCTTTCGAAAAAACCGGGCCATTTCGATCTTAAATGCTCGATTTCCTCATTCGACGCTACAGTGGGCTTGCCCGTCTGAGTAACGATCGACCACGGTGTCCATACGTTCCGGTAACATTCGTTAAGCAGCCGCAGGCAAAGATCGACATCGGCCAGCGCATCGGGAAAAGTTTCAGCATCGAAACCACCGACCGCGTCGAACACTTCCTTGCGAACGGCCATGCATTCGATCGAAACCGCTGAAAAATTTTGAGTCACATGCAACCGCACAAACTCGCCCGGATCGTCTCTGTGAAACCCGTAATGCGCCCGGCCGACACCTCCACCGATCCCTAAAATCAGTCCGGCGTGTTTTACATAATTGTCTGGAAAAACGATCTTCGCCCCAGCCGCGCCTATTTTCTCCTGAACGGCAAGAGCGGCCAAGTCATCCAGCCAATCGTCCGACTTTATCACCGTCGAAGCGTCCAGAAAACACAGGACGGATCCGGACGCAGCGTCCGCCGCCCGGTTCAGCCGCGAAAAAAAAGAAGCTTCTTCATGCGTCCGCCGGTTTGGTTTTGCTGTCGATCCCTCTGTCGCGAAAATAAGTTCGTACGGCCGATAATCCGTGTTCGAAAAGCTTTCGCGAAACTGTACCTCTTTCCCGGGCTCTAAATCTACTATTACGCTAACTAGCGGTCGCTCCTCCCGCCATCGGTAAATGGTTCTGTGCAGCTGTCCGTAACCGCGAACCGACTTGGCCGAAACATTCATCCTTTCGAAATGATCGTTGATCGCTTTGCGGGCACGATCATGAGCATAAGGCTTTTCGTCGGAAGCATACGCGACCGATCCGCGTATTGCCCGCCAGTGATAAAGCACCGACGGTATGTGACGTATGTTTTTCGCATCCGTCTGCTCTATGAATCGAAGCGCGAGATCGTAATCCTGGCTGCCTTCATAGCCGATGCGAAAACCACCGATCCGACGCAAAATATCCGTGCGGTAAACAGACAAGTGAGTCGTAATGTTCACGGAATAAAAAAGTTCCGGGCTCCAGTCCGGTTTGAAGGTTGGCGAATAGCGATCGCCATTTTCATTGATCAGGTCCTCATCGCTGTAGATAAGGTCGATATCGGGATCAAGGTCGATTGCTTCGGCCACCATCAGCAAGGCGTCCTCGGCCAGTTCGTCGTCGTGGTCAAGCAACGCCGTGAATTCGCCGCTTACAAGTTCCAATGCCGAATTCGAAGCCGCTGAGATATGTCCGTTCTCGGTCCTAAAGACAAGTTTTATTCGGCTGTCTAGTTCCGCATACTCTTCCAAAACGGGCCTGATGTGGGATTTTGTCGAATTATCGTCCGCAATGCACAGTTCCCAATGCGGATAAATCTGGGCCCGCACAGACTCTATCGCTTTGCGAAGCCATTTCTCATCAACGTTATAAACCGGCATCAATACGGATATTAAATGCTTTTGCGTCAATGCTTCCGCGCGTTCACGCATTTCAGCTCGCTCATTTTCAGCAATCGTATCGAATTGCCCTACCCACTTACGATAGGTTCCCGCGTCCAGCCGCTTTTTGATCCGACGCCTGACCTTATGCAGAACGATGTTGAGCCCTTCTGTCCTGACAGCCTTCCATGTTCTTGTAAGGATCGACATTTATTTGCTAAACAGGTCCATCGCGGCACTGCCAAAACCTTGTGAAAACTTATGATATCGGCCATTGACTATTTCGCTAAGCACGGTCGGAATACGACTGATCCTCATGTCCGGCAATGCGGCCCGGGTTTTGTAATGTTCGATCAGGCCGGCGATGTGATTTTTGCGATCAGCTATCAGTACGTGCAATCGATCCGGAGAAAGGTCCGTGCCGGACAGCAGGTTCCTTCCGCGAAAAATTTGTTCTATCTCATCGAGCCTTTTCAATGCGAGAAGACGATTTTCAATATAAGCTCCGTGCCGCTCTTTGATCGCCATCTCCCATTTCGAAAGCCCGGCCCCAAGCTGTTGATGCGAATGCTGCCGGTATTTGATCAACGGCTCGTCGATAAAACGAAGCTTTGCACGTGTTGCTATAACCAGACTTATCCAGCCGTCATGGATAAAATCCGTGAGTACCGCAAACGGCAGGACGGCGTCGCGAAAACGCGATCGAAAAGCCATCGCGGCTCCCGTAACGACATTGTATTCAAGCAGAACCTCGAGCGTCTTTCCTTCGGCAAATCTCTTTCTGTCGCGTCGCTTGAACGTCATGTCCCACAGTTTCCATCCGGTCGATTTCAGCTGTTCATCCGTCACGATCGCATTGCTGAAAACTAATCCGGTATCAGGATCGTCAAGGAAGATGTGTTCGAACCGGCTTAGCTTCTCGGGCTGCCAAACGTCGTCCTGGTCGGACAATGCAATAATTTCGCCCGAGCATTTTCCGATCGCCTGCTCGAAATTTTTTAGCAAGCCTATGTTCTTATAATTGAAGAAAAGCTGTACATCGAACGCGGCGCTTGCCGAAAACCGCTCCAATATCAGGCGCGTTTCGTCTGACGAAGCGTCGTCGCAAGCGACAAGCTCGTCGGGCGGCCGCGTCTGTGCGGCAATGCTGTCGAGTTGCTCCTGCAGATACGCGGCGCCATTATACGTGCACAACGCTACCGATATTTTCATCTTAGCGACCTAGCCGTTCGGTCAGTTTCCGAAAAAGCTCCTCGTATTGATCGGTGATCGCGTCCCAGCTATATTTTTCGCGAACGCGCGACTGGCCGGCGGCCCGGTATTTTTCGACAACCGCTTCGTCACCGACGACCTGCTCCAGTTTTGCTGAAAGGTCTTCTGTATCCGAAAACAGCAACGCCGCGTCGCCGACAACCTCCGAATTCTCAGGCGTGTTTAACGCAAGCACGCAATTTCCGTAACCCATTGCCTCGATCAACGCGGGATGCGTGCCGCCGACCTCGGTGGCATGAACGTAAGCATACGCGTTCTGCTGCAGCGTCTTGTAGCCGGAGCCGAAGACAAAACCCGTGAAGATGATGCGG
>JABFSB010000286.1 GCA_013140875.1 Acidobacteriota bacterium | reverse complement strand
TCTGTGCCCTCTGTGGCCGATTTTTTCTTTCGAAACACGATCAAACCGATACTAACAATAATCAAAAGCCCGCCAAAAATCGTCTGCGGCGGCAGCGTTTCGCCAAGGAAAATGTTGCCGACGACGACGGCGATCAGCGGCGTGACGAGCGAGATCATCATCGCTTTGGTCGATTCGATTCTACTCAAAAGCCAGTAATAAAGCCAAAAAGCCGCGATCGTACCCGCGACCGTTAGATAAAGGACACACAAAATCGCACGCGGCGTCCAATTGAAGGTCAACGGATTTCCTTCGGCGATCAACGCGTAAATAATTATCGCCGGAAGTCCGCACAGCATTTGGCAAAAAACGATGCTTGCGGGATGCATGCCGCTTGCTTTTGCCTTGACCAAGATAGACGCTTGTGCCGCGGCGTAGGCACCGACAACGATCGCGACGGAACCGGCGAATGCCATCATATTTTCGATCTTTAACTGATCGAGGAAGATGACGCCTACTCCGAGGATGCCTACAACGACTGCAAATATCTTAAGCTTTGTTATTCGCTCGGATGGTAAAAAGATCCACGCAAGCAGCAGACCGAATACCGTGATCGTCGCTTGAAGGACCGCGGCAAGGCCGGATGAGATGTAGACCTCGCTCCAAAAGACAAGGCTGTAATTGATCGAAAACTGAAGAAAGCCGGTCAATGCGATCAGGTTCCATTCGCGGCCGGTCCGTGGAAGCGGAAGTTTGCCGCTGGCGACCAATGGAAGCAGGAGCAGGACGGCGAGAATAAAACGTGCCGCCGCAAAGGTAATCGGCGGCAGATCCTGAAGCCCGACTTTGATGAAGATCCACGTGGTTCCCCAGATGAGACAAAGGATCAGCCAAACGAGAATATTCATCTAGTTTCGTTCATAAAAACTAAGGCTCGAATCGCCTTGTTTCAAAATACGCCATCGGCGAAGAAGAGCGACCGCGTCCGGCATCGGGTTTTTGGAATGGTGCTCGATGATCAGCATTCCATCGTTGTTCAAAAGATTGCTCTCGGCTGTGCCGAATTCGAAAAGTACGGTTGAGTAATCAAGGTCATAAGGCGGATCGAAATAAACAGTGTCCCAGCCGCTCGGGTGCACACGGCCGACAAACGTTTCAGCGGAAAGGCAAACGATCTCAGTGTCGGTTTCGGGAATCTTTAGATGATCCAGGTTGTCTTCGATCAAAGCACAAGCCTTGCGTGATTTATCGACAAACGTGACGAACTCGGCTCCACGCGAAATGGCTTCGATGCCGATCGCACCCGTTCCGGCGCATAGATCTAGAAAGCGGGTCGATTCATCTATCCGCGGCGCCAGCACATTAAAAAGCGTCTCACGCAGCCGATCCGAAGTTGGCCTAGTCTTCGTATCCGCCGGACTTTTTAATGTTCGTCCTCGATAATGTCCGGCGATCACACGCATAGTCTTAAAATTACCGAAACTCAAGATTAACTTACGTATCGAGCGTGAACAAGGTTGGCGGTTTTGAGCTTTCTTTCCGATCTCCGCGAAAATCTCAGCGACCTGTGCGTTCGATCAACGCCGTGCAATTTTCAACGCTGAGTACACAGAGTTGTTCGCGGAGATCGGAGAGATGAAGGTGAGTTGCTAACCAATCGCGGCGAGATGAAAGCGCCGATCGGCTTTGATCTCTTCGATCAACCTTGAGGTTTCTTTGGTCAGGCGTTTTTCGGTTAGGAAATATTCGGCTTCGTTTTTAGCGGATTCGAGGACTTCGATATCGCGGATGATATTGGCGATCTTGAACGACTGAATGCCTGATTGCCGCGTGCCGAAAATTTCGCCCTGACCGCGCAGTTCGAGATCTTTTTCGGCTATCCGAAAGCCGTCGCTAGTTTCTTCCATGATGCCGAGACGTTCCCGGGCGACCGCGGTTTTTTTGTCACCGGTGAGCAGGACGCAATAGCTTTGCTCGGCTCCACGGCCCACGCGGCCGCGTAGCTGGTGAAGCTGAGAAAGCCCGAATCGTTCGGCGTGTTCGATGACCATTAGGGATGCATTCGAAACGTCGACGCCGACCTCGATCACGGTTGTCGAAACTAGGATGTTCAATTCGCCCGCAACGAACTGCCGCATGATCTCATCCTTTTCGGCCGTCTTCATTTTGCCGTGGAGCAGACCAACCCGGCGTTGCGGAAAGACCTTGTCGCGCAGTTCCTCAAACATTTTCGTCGCGGCCTTCAGATCGACCTTTTCGGATTCTTCGATCAGCGGATAAACGACATACGCTTGCCTGCCGAGAGCGATCTCGCGTTCGATTCCTTTGTAGACGCCGGTGCGTTGGTCTTCGCCAACAACGACAGTCTTGACCGGTGTGCGACCGGGCGGAAGCTCGTCGATGATGGAAACGTCGAGATCGCCATACACCGTCATTGCAAGCGAGCGTGGAATCGGCGTTGCGGTCATAACGAGAATATCGGGGTTCAAGCCAAGGTCGCGCAAGCCCGAACGCTGCAGCACGCCGAAGCGATGCTGTTCGTCGATCACGGCAAAGCCTAGATTTTCGAACTCGACGCCGTCCTGGATGATGGCGTGCGTGCCGATCACGGCCTGCGTTTGCCCGGACGCGATATCGGCCAGAACTCTTCGCTTTTCAGCGGCTTTGAGGCTGCCGGTTAGGAGTGCCGTACTGTATCCGGTTTGGCAAAGACCCTCGCTGCGTTTCTTGCGTGCTGTTCGGCCAGTATCTCGGTCGGAGCCATTAACGCGGTCTGATACCCGTTTTCCATCGCGGCAAACATCGCAAGGAAAGCGACGAACGTCTT
>JABFSB010000266.1 GCA_013140875.1 Acidobacteriota bacterium | reverse complement strand
CAGCTTCACGGCAAGGAAATGTCGTTCAATAATTACATCGACGCCGAAGCCGCTTGGAACCTCGTAAGCGATTTCGAGGAGCTTGCCGTCGCCATCATAAAACACACCAACCCGTCAGGCGTCGGCGTCGGAGCAACCAACGAGGAAGCCTACCGCCGAGCGCTTTCAACCGATCCAGTCTCGGCCTTCGGCGGCATCGTTGCATTCAATCACACGGTCGATGCGACCGTCGCCAAGTCCGTGAACGAGGTCTTCACCGAAGTCGTGATCGCTCCGGATTACGAACCAACGGCCCTCGATATTTTTCGATCGAAGAAGAATCTGCGTGTTCTACGGCTGGCCGGTCTTTCAGATGACCCGATGCCGGAATCTCAAATTCCAAATCTCAGATCTGAAATTCCGCATGACTTTCAGCTAAAACAAATATCCGGCGGTATGCTCGTCCAAACAAAAGACGACCATCAAATAACCGCCGCCGACCTTAAAACCGTAACCAAAAAACAACCTACCGAAAAAGACGTACAGTCCATGCTGCTCGCGTGGAAGGTCTGCAAGCACGTAAAAAGCAACGCCATCGTTTTCGCGAACGAAACGCAGACGATCGGCGTCGGCTCCGGCCAAATGAACCGCGTCGATTCCCTGCGGATCGCCGCCATGCGGGCCGAGCGCTTCGGCCTGGCCATAAAAGGCGCCGCCCTCGCCTCCGACGCCTTCTTCCCCTTCCGCGACAACGTAGACGAAGCCGCCGCCCTCGGCATCGCCGCCATCATCCAACCCGGCGGCTCAATAAAAGACGAAGAATCCATCGCCGCCGCCAACGAACACAACCTAACAATGGTCTTCACCGCCATCCGCCATTTTAATCACTAACGCGGCCTTGTCAGGACCGGGAGCGGTAGCGACCGGGTTCCTAAAACCAAAAGACGCCGCACCCTTTTGTCCTAAAGGAGACGCTTTGCACTTGGCTCTGGTGTTATATCATAAATGCGATTTTCTACTCACTTGGAACTGCAAACATCTAGCAAATGCCAATAAATTCGGTCATATTCGTCAAAGCAATGATAGACTGGGCTTATACGTTCCGCTGCTAGTAACGCCGTTGGAGCTTTTGGGAGAACCACTATGAATTCTCCGACAAAGATATTGCGATTGACCGTGTACGCGAGGTCAGACACAAGATCTCGGCCCGCTTCGATCACGATACTCAACGAATGATAGACCACTATTTGGAGTATCAAAAAAATTTCGCCGACCGCCTCGAACCGATGACGAAACCTCATTATAAGGAAACGAACGATTCGATATTGAAAAAATGATCGCCCAATTGACGCTACCCACCGAAGCCGTCTTGCTAAATACGTCGCGCCTGCCATGTCCGAAGTGCGGATCGACGGCGAGAGGATTTGCTTTGGCTGCTGCCAAGAAAATCCAGAATTTTGAAGAAAAATCCAGGTTTATAATTCTTTATATTGGGACGCCAGGGTCGGTATGTTTATCGGACACCGTTTCTAACGGATGTTCTGTCGACAAGCACGTGACAAACGATTCGGCATAAATGTTGCCTTCAAAACTGACACGCAGCTATTTTGGAGTTGAAGATGAAAGAACCTAATAATAAGTCGCACCGGCGAAAACGCTTTCGAGGCTTGATGTAAACGGTATCTTGTGAGCGAGCATTTGAACGGCTCGTTTTTTTTTACTTCGATTTGGCTCTTTTGTGGTCGGAATTCGACCCAATGAGGACGAAGGTTCCCACTGGCAAAGTTTGAACGACGGTGACAGTTGGGAACCTTCAATTAGTGATTTGCTTTAGAGGCAATTCATTCGGTGAATTAATATCCACCTTTTTCGTTGCTTTAACAACGAAACTGGAATGTTATAGAACCAGAAATTGAATGTCAACTTAGCAAATCTCGCTTTCAATTAAGAGAGGATTGGATATGAAATTCTTGTTTGCAGCGATTTTGTTGACACTATCAGTTACAACCTGTTTGTACGCCTCGGATGACCGAGCATCTTTTTACGATTCTACTAAGGTTTCCCTTTACGGAACGTATCGGATTGAAGTCGCCGAAAGTGTATTGGTAGGAATCGGATCAAACGAGTCTCAGATAAATTTTGGGGCTGGCAAGGTCTGCGGTTCCAACGGACGGTCACAGTGCTACATTAGCAGCCTAAAGATTGTTGGCGTGAACCAATACGGCAATCGTGTGACGTGGCGAAATTCGGTATCGCCGTCATCTCCGGTTGCTTTTATGAAAGCGGATAACTGGTGGTGGAAGCCTGATTATTCCATTCGATTGGACTTCGCGGTAGCGGGGTATTCGGGTACCAGGTTTTGTTGGGTTTCGATGACTAGACCTTGGTTCGGTTTTCCCCGTTGGTTGAATGTAACTTACACCGGCAACAACACGTGCAGATCAGCATAATGTATGGGTTAATCTAACTTTTCTAAGGTGACGCAGTTTTGTCGCCCTTCTTTATTTTTTTTGACCCCGGCATGCAAAATAGGGCCAGCGTTTCCGCGATACTTCTTGGAAAAACGATTGCTTCACCGGCGAGCCATAAAATTCTTCTGCGGCTACGTCGCCGCTTCCTCGGATCGGGCGGCATAGCCGCGTTGCTAAAGCTGGGCACAACAACCACCCCTCCTTGTCTAAGGAGGGGTGGCAGCCGCTTCGGCTGACGCGCGTGGTGAGAACCTCGATTTGGCATACTTCGAACTACCGTTTGTTGAGAAGAACCTTCAAAAACTTTCTCCACCGATGATCTTTTTTTGCTCCGGATCTCGCTTAGTTAGGTAGAAAACGAAATTGGCTTGGATGGTTGCTTGACCCGAGCGTGGCAACAGTCCGAACTAAGCCCCCTCTGCCTTTCGCTCAATCGAAATCGAACAGGAGAAAATTTATGAAGCGAGTTTACCTAAGCATCTTTTTTGCGTGCATTTTCGCCATCGTCTCGCAAGCACAGACTCCGGCCTCGACACCGCCGCCAACTACTGCCGGTAATGTGTCGCGCGTTACATATTTTGACGTCAAGCCGGGAAAAATGAACGACTACGTAACATTCCTGCGCACCAACAGCAGAGTTATTTTCGAGGAGCAAAAGAAGCAGGGATTGATCCTGAGCTATGGTTACTTTACCAAGCCCACGACCGAGGGCCCGGGCGACTGGGACGTAGGACTGGTCGTCACGTACAAGAACTATGCGGACGCGATCGACTTTAATGCCGAAAGAGGCGCGAAATTCGATGCGATAACCCTCGCCCACTACGGTTCGGCCGACGAAAGAACGAAGGCCAATAATTACGTTGAAGAGCTTCGAACCACCGTCTCAAGCATTCTCGTCAGGGCGGTGACACTAAATCCCATGCCGAAGTAAACGTTCCAGCGCGTCTTGGACTGAGGATGTCTGAAAAGTCGTTTTATCCCCGAAGGGGATAGGTTTAATAGCGTCGGGAGAATCCCGACGGCACTGTCGGAACAACGCACCGACGCTGAAGGCGTCGAATAAATTGTTGATAATGCGTCCCTTACAGGGACCTAAACCTTGATCGCGATTTTTCGTCGGGTTTCACCCGACGCTATTAAATTCCTCGCTTTCAGCGAGAAGATGCGACTTTTCAGACATCCTCTTTTTCTTGCTAACTTCCCTCGCAGGTGATACTGTCCGCTCAGGGAGACTCAATTCAAAACGCAGCTAATAGCTAATATCAAATGCCAGTGGGACCATTGCGAAGCACTGGCGGCGAAGCACGTTCGTTTTGGATTCCGCCTCTTCCCCGGCGTCGACGGCCCCTGCGGCCGGGCCATCACGCCCATGGAAGACCATTACGACCTCTGCCACGCCCATGTCGAAGAAGCTCTCGAACATTATGTAGATCATCAGGTCTGCGAATTGAACGAATGCCCGGTCCACTGCGGTTATTGATCCTTTGCCCTATTCCGAAAGACCTAAACGCGAAAGCAATTCAGTTCACGCCGCCAACGCGCCCGTCTACATTCCCAAATGTCCGGCGGATCCGGAAACATCCGACCGAGCCGTCCATGCAAGAAAGTTCTTGACAATATCTTGTAGCAATGTTTAAACTTAACGCAATTAGGACTACTTTAGGAACGCTCGAAGGTTTTGCTTTAAGAAAACCCCCGGGCGATTGTGTTTTAAAGGTTGATGCCTGGCCTACTCCGCAACGGCTTGGTGCTGATCATCCAACAGCTTGTCCCTGATCTCCTGAACATATCCGATGTCATTTGGCACGATGTCGGCAAGGGTGACGACCAGCTCGCCCTTGCGGCCGTACTTGATCGCATGCTGGATGGCCTCGCGGCTTTGGGGGATGACGCGGACCTGCAGGTCTTTGCCGGTCCGGGCAATTCCCTCCTGGATCAGCTTTGTGACCTCGCCGGGATCACGGCCGCGTAAATAATGACCGTGACGAATGACGATGCGGTCAAAGGCATGCCCCGCGATCTCGCCCATTTCGCGAATGTCGTCGTCACGCCGGTCGCCGGGAACGGTCATTACCACGGTGCGATATTTATTCGGCAGCCGTGCGACAAACTTCGTGAGTCCGCTGAATCCGGCAGGGTTGTGAGCGTAATCCATCAGCACCGTCACCTGCCCGACTTCCATAAAGTTCAGGCGGCCCGGAGTTTGAGCGGTTCCAGCGTTGAAGGTGGTCAGGCCGACGCGGATGTCTTCGATCGAAACGCCGTGAACAAAACACGCCAACGTCGCGGCCAGCACGTTCTGGATCATAAACTCGGCCCGCCCTCCGTACGTCAGTGGGATATTGACAACCTTTTCGACACGGACCTTCCACTTGCCTTTGAGGATCGTGACAAAGCCATTCTCGTATACGCACGACACGCGGCCTCGTTCGGCCCGGCGTTTGATGTTCGGGTGATTCTCGTCCATTGAGAAACACACGACCTTGCCATCGACAAGATCACGCATCTTGTAAACGAGTTCGTCCTCGGCGTTCAGAACGGCATAGCCCCGTTTGCTCACAGCCCGCGGAATCACCGATTTTACCCGTGCAAGATCTTCAAGGGTGTTCACGTCTTTCAATCCCAGATGGTCGGCGGCGACATTCAGCACGACGCCGACATCCGCGTGATCGAACCCAAGACCGGATCGAATAATGCCGCCGCGTGCAGTTTCAAGCACCGCGACATCGACGGTCGGATCTTTGAGGACAAGTTGAGCCGACACCGGTCCGGTGTTGTCGCCCTGCACGATCTGCTCGTTGCCGATGTAAGTGCCGTCCGTTGTCGTGAAACCGACTGTGCGGCCCGAATTTCGAAGGATATGGGCGATCAATCGCGTCGTGGTCGTTTTTCCGTTTGTGCCGGTGATAGCAAAGATCGGAATGCGCGAAGGCGCTCCGGGCGGAAAGAGCATGTCGAGAACGTGTTCCGCCACGTTGCGGCCGATGCCCTCGGACGGCGAAAGGTGCATGCGAAATCCTGGTGCTGCGTTTACTTCGATAATGCCGCCGCCGTTTTCACGAAGGGGCTCGCTGACGTTCGGCGCGATCACATCGACGCCCGCTACATCCAGGCCGATGATCCGGGCGATTCGCTCGAAAAGGAAAACGTTCTCAGGATGCACTTCATCGGTCAGGTCGATCGCCGTTCCGCCGGTCGAGATGTTCGCGGTTGTTTTCAGATACAGCCGCACTCCTTTTTTAAGAACGCTTTCGAGTTCGTAACCAGCCTTGCGAATGCACCGCATTGTTTGGTTATCGATGTCGATCTGAGTGAGCACGTTTTCATGACCATAGCCACGACGCGGGTCGGAGTTCGTTTGATCGATCAGCTGTTGAATGGTCTGCTTTCCGTCACCCGTGACGTGGGCCGGAACACGTTCAGCGACGGCGATCAGGCGGTTATTTACGACAAGTGCCCGAAAATCGGAGCCTTGAAGCTGCTGCTCGACGATCACCCACCGCGAATATTCTTTCGCCTTTTCCCAAGCTATCTGGGCATCTTCAATCGACTTGATCCCGACGGTTGCACCCTTGCCGTGATTGCCGTCGAGCGGCTTGATCACGAGCGGAAATCCGACGCGTTCGCACGTGTCTTCAAGTTCGTCGATATCGCGGATTCGATATCCTTTCGGCACCGGCACGCCCATGTCGCCAAGCAGCGTTTTGGTCGCGTGTTTATTGCCCGCAATATCGACCGCGATCATGTTTGTATTGGCGGTTGTCGTTGCCTGGATCCGCTTTTGATGAACGCCGTAACCGAGCTGAACGAGCGATTGGTCGTTGAGGCGAATGAATGGAATATCGCGATGTACCGCTTCGTCGATCAGCGAGCCGGTCGACGGCCCAAAGCGAACGTCTTCGCGAATCTCGCGCATTTTTTGGATGTCGTCCGCGACCTCGGCCTTTGTCTGATCGAGCGATGTTTTTTCGGCGAGGGCAAGAAAAAGCCTCACGGCGGCACGTGCCGCGTAACGTCCGACCTCTTCTTCATGATAGCTGAAAACGACGTTGTAAATTCCTTCTTCACCCGTTTCGCGCGTGCGGCCGTAACCGGTATCCATGCCGGCAAGCGTCTGAAACTCAAGCGCGAAATGCTCGATTATATGGCCAGCCCACGTGCCTTCTTTCACCCGCCGCAGAAAACCGCCTTCTTCGCCATAACTGCATCCATGCGACTTAAGCGACGGCAACACCTCGACCATCCGATCATAAAAGCCCTTGATTTTGTTCGACGGCTTCTTCTCATAATCGGCGATATCCAGCCGCATTATGATCAGCTTCTTCCAATAGCCGCTCCAATAATTCGGCCCGCGAAGTGTGCGTATTTCCAATATTTCCATAATATTTCAAGCCGCGGATGAACGCAGACGCACGCAGATAGATCGGAATCAAAAATAGTCTTTCATCTGCGGCCATCCGCGTTTATCTGCGGCAAAATTTTTCTTAACCCAGGTCCGGCAGCAAAAACTCCTTCTTGGGCTGCAGCGGATGACGATCCAAATATTGATAAACCAGGCCGTCCCTCAGGATGTGCATCTGCACTCCGCATACGCTGAACGCCTCGGTATCGGCGACTTCGGCAATTTCGTTATACGTGATCTTTGAACCGTCGACTATAGTGGCTGAACCAGAGCCGAAAACTTCCAGCACGCCTTCGCTGTCGAGAATGATCGCCGTGTTCTCGTCGATGCCAATCCCCAGATTGTACGGATTATATGAAACCGCAGTGATCAGGCGGCTGATGCGGCCACGCTCGGTAAAGTGCTGGTCGATGATTATGTTCTTGAGAAAACCAAGACCGGGCGAAAGCCGCACGCTATTTTTATGCGGGTGCGGCATCGATTCGCCGCGGACGATCATCGACGTGCTCATCCCGGCCGCTCCGGCGCTCGTACCGGCCAGCACGACCGGAGTTTCGCGGACCATCTGTCGGATCTTCGCTGCCAACTCGGTCCCGCCAAGCAGCGAAACCAGCCGCATCTGGTCGCCGCCCGTGATGAAGATACCGGTCACCCCGTCTAGAAGACCCGGATCGGCGTCGACTACATCCTGTCGCGATGTCGCACGCAGGACACGCGGACTTGCGATCCCCAAATTGCGAAATGCCTGAGTATAAACATCGGCCGCGAATTCCGGATAATCCGATGCCACCGGGATTATCAACACCTCGGCACTTACCCCGCCCGCAAGTTCAAGGAACTTTCTCAGGATACGACGCTCGTTATACTTGTCCTCTGCGCCGCCGATCACAAGCAGATGCCCGCCGATGATCTCGCGGTCATGCGATTCATTCATATTTTATATGAACCACGAGCGACAGCGACCGGGTTCTTGGTTCGGAAATTATTTAGAAATCTAGTGCTTAAGTTATTGTAAACGGCGGGATTGGTCAAGAAACACAACTTCATCATTTAGGTTCGTGGTATTATAGGCGCTCAGGAGTTAGGTATGCATACAGACGTTGCACAGGAAATATTCGAAACCGTCAAGATCTTACCTGAAGACGAGCAGCTAGAGATTTTGCAGCAGGCTAGAACTCTCGCTAAAAAAGGTAAGAAACCTTCGATTTGGGACAGGATTCACGCTCATTCCGCTGAGATTCCCGGCGAAGAATGGGATAAAATGCCTGTCGATGGTTCGGAACAACACGACCATTACCTTTACGGCACGCCCAAAAAATGATTCCCATTTTCGTCGATACGCATTATTTTGTTGCTTCCTTTCAAGAAACCGACCAGTGGCACCAGCGTGTCGTTCTCATCGAGAGCGACATTGAAGGCCGGATCTTCGTGACGACTGACGCTGTACTGATTGAAGTTCTAAACTACTTTTCCGGCTACGGCCCGGCTACTCGCGGAAAGATCTCCCAAGTTATTCATGAAATTCTATTGGATAGCGGCTTTACTGTAGTGGAGGAAACCCGGGCGGTATTTTTGAAAGCTCTCGAACTCTACGAATCCCGACTTGATAAAGGCTACAGCCTGACCGACTGCATCTCAATGAACGTCTGCCGCGAACTCGGCATCAAGGAAATCCTCACCCACGACCGCCATTTTGAGCAGGAAGGTTTTAAGATTCTTCTTTAGTTTGAAACCCGACGTGTCTCGGTTTACGTTAGTCAAAACATAAAACTGCGCATTTTCCAATATCTACGTAGTCGGGTCAACTCTTTCGTCCAATACTCGTTCTCATCTTCGGATTTGAACGTCGGAATTCTTTTTAATTTTCGAGATTGCGAGTTAAGCGTACGAGCGTTCCGTCTTCGCAAAGCGCCCAAAATATATTTCGATTGACGGAACTCATTGAAACAACCTCTTTGCTTTTCGGATTACGATAAATTTCCGACCATGTTTTCCCGTTGTCATCGGTAATCCAAATGACCGCTTTACTCAGGTTGCGGAA
>JABFSB010000258.1 GCA_013140875.1 Acidobacteriota bacterium | reverse complement strand
GTCGTAACAGATCGCACATCCGATGTTGCCGTTCTCGGTTTTTGCGACAGGGAACAGCTCCTCTTCATAGCCTTCGATATCGTGCGGCGACGAATGAACCTCGAACGGAATCCATGTGTTTACCTTTCGATACTTCAGCAAAATGCCATCGCCGCCAATTAGACAGGTTGTGTTGAAAACGTGACCCGGATACCTTGGGTCGAATTCCAGCATCGACCCGCTTTGAATGAAAATTCTGTGCTCTTTTGCCTTTGCTTGCAGCCGTTCGGTGTGCTCGTTCGGAATTTCGACGGCAAGCTTCTCGCGCAAATCGGCAAGCTTTTCAAAAACAGGGGCCGAATGAGCGAACTCGGGAAAGACAACGAGCTTGACCGGCAAAAAAGGCATCGCACCGATCACGGCCGAATCAACGAGTTGGAGGATCCGATCTGTATTCTTCCGCATATCCGAAGGCATGACAGGATTCGCTATATCGGTCTGCACGGCAGCTGCGGCGTATCGGCACATCACCATAAAACACTGCTTCCGAAAGACTGTTTGGAGAGCAAATAGTTCCCTTCTGACTGAGGAAGTCAGAAAGGGAACCGAGCTATAATTCGGAAACCTCGTCCGAATTATCGTTTGTTCGGGTTCACAACAAAGCTGGACAGGCTACTTTTTAGCACTTTTTGTTTTTAAAGTCTAGCAATTAGTGCTCAGGGGTCCACAGCAAAGATCGTGGCTATCGAGCGTAGATCATATTCAAGTTCGGCGGACCGCCTCGTACGAATCGGGTAGTGTATTCGTGAAGAATACCGAAACGCCTATCCGACGTGCTCCCCGAGGGCTTATAGGGATACTGAGTCATGCCTTTAAAGGGTAATGGGAAAACCGAATCGGGCGAACCGGAGTTAATGTCCATTTCCTTGCTGTATCCGTCGGCATAGAGCAAAAAAGTGTATTTTCTTCCGATAGGAGGTGGATTAAGTGCAGGAAAGCTGAGAGCGACCTCGTCGCCCGTTTTAGAGATGACGAAGCTGTCGTCGATCTGGGTTAGCAAAGGTATCACATCGCCCAGTCTGGTAAAATGCCCTGAAAAATTCTTCCATCGGCTGTCGTTGACGACTGTTTCGTACTCGGCAGTGAGCATTCCATTTGTTAGGGCCTCTCGTGAAAATCCGCGCTCATGCAAATCCGCCCTTTCCGGCGCGATCTCGGTTACTTTCAGACCGGCAATCGAATCCTCAACACCAACCTCGATCTTGTCCCAGAAGGTTTTGAAGTTAGTCACGATCCTGACCTCACGGCTTTCGCCGAGGAACTTACCAGTGAGGTCGACTACAACTGTCTGCGGACGGCCGATGGGAATGCCGATGCTGTCGATAGCTGTCGTCCACCGGCCTTGAGCATCCTTAACCTGTAAATACGGCAGTCGAAGCGATTTTCCGCTTTGGGATGCAGACAAATTGTCAGACGAAAAGGCGTAATCGGTCCAGCCCGTCAAAAGCAGGAGCGTCTTTTCGCCGAGCAGGTCGATATTGCCCCCCAAATCGATGATCAATTCGTGCGGTTTAGCGTAACCTCTGATAGGCAGGGATTCAAAACTGTCGTAGAAAACTCGGTCGAGCTTTGCGATCTTTGGAAGGATGTTTCGGTGGTACATGTCCGTCGAAGCACGAGGGGGCCTCGCATCGCGGGTGACATAAATCATGGGCCGTCCGGCTGACGGAATTCCTAAGCCTTCGTTCGGATAGATTTCGGTTCCGGTTTCGTGTTCGATAACGAGCAGCTTTAAGTGGTCGAGATATAAGACCTCCTCAAGCTCGTTCGTAACTCGTATTTCATAGCGGCCGTTCTTCGGCTTCAACTGGTCGGATCCGATGCGGACATACTCGTCGGAATCGGGCAGATGATAAACGCCGGCACCGGCCCAGTTGCCCATTTCGCCACCACCGAGAAAATCGGTCACAAACTCGAAACGCTCGCCGTTCCACGTGTAGAGATACGGACACGATGACGGTTTCCGATCGAGTTCCTCGATTTTAAATGGCGCGTTTAGGCGCGCAGTCGTTTCCGGCAGATCGATTTCCGACTGGATAATGCCCGAACTCCATATCACCCTTATCGCATCAGGTTTAGTCCTTTTCCCCAAACCAAAGATCGCGTGAGACGGTGCGGGAGCCGGACTTGCCGAATAGATCTCCAACTTCTGCGCAAGGCTGCCCGACCGCACATCAATCTTTGCCGAGACGCCGCTCTTGTTCGACACTCGGCCTAGCAGCCGGAGCACCTCGACATTATTTCTATTACCGCCTTCGTTTCGAAGGAACCTTAAAGAGCCGTTGTTGTCGAAACTGAAGAGATCGACGTCGCCATCGGCATCAATATCCGCCGACAGGATTTGGGTCGAGGCCGTCATGTTTACCGCCGTCTTGAAAATGGAATTGGCGGCCTCGGTCCAACCGCTGCCCAGATTTCGGGAAACCGCAAACCCCTTCGAAGTGTTTACGACAAGATCAAGAAGGCCGTCATTGTCATAATCAAGAAATTGGGCGGCCGTTGCGTTCTCGGTTCCGCCGGGGGCGTCAATCAACTTGAACTTTCCGCGGCCGTCGGACATGGCAAACATTCCGCGAGAGCCTGAAATTCCAAAAAAGAAATCGATATACGAGTCTTTATTGAAATCGCCTGCCGCCGCGCAACTCCACGCTTTCGTTCGGTCTAGTCCGACCTCCGTTGCGACATCGGCAAACGCCGTATTTCGAAGATTTCGGAATAGGACAGGCTGAGCATTCGCGGCGAGAAAAAGCAAATCGATATCGCGCCGATTATCATAATC
>JABFSB010000356.1 GCA_013140875.1 Acidobacteriota bacterium | reverse complement strand
TTGGGAGGATGAGACCGTACGCAACCACTCTGTAGCCTTTCACGAGATACGGAAGTTGAATCGAAAAATATTGCAAACTGCGGAGCGCCTTTGTTTACACGAGTCACCACAGAATCCCGAAGCTGCTCAAATTGAGATTGTAACAATTTGGAAAACCGCAGAGTTGATGTCAAAACAGTTTGAAGTAATGGAGATTCTTGCCAATCAGCGAATTGCCGAGCATCCGCCGAATTCAACGATTCAACCCTACCGAATTTTCGATAAATGCGTACGGGTGTTCAATGTGCTTGGACAGACTGACCGCTTTAAAATCAAGGCTGCACCTGGATTTACCGCAGAAACAAGGGCATACGACAAAACATTTCCTATTATCGCTACGGTTCTTATTGGGAACGCAGAGAAATACTCTGTTGAAGCAACTGAAATTCGAGTTTATCTAAAAAAGGATTCCGCGACTTGTACCGTCGATGTCACGAACCTCTCTAAAGGTCAAGATCCACTGACGGATGAGATTTTCGCGCGCGGGGTTAGAGGGAGGACCGAAAAAGATGGGTCTGGAAACGGTCTTTATGTAGCACAACTGGTGGCTCACCAGCACGGGACACGCATATCCGTGAAATCTGCCCCTTACAACGCCGAAACGATGATCCACACTTTTTCCGTCAGCTTCGGACTCACCCAAGACACTCGCCGCCGCTTGACACCTCGCTCCGAAATTCATAATATCTAAAGTTTCGGACTTTGATGTCTGGGCTGCTGTGGGGTTCGGAGGCGGGCTTAACGGTAGGTTTTTGAAAGCTTTAACAGGAATTGTAGCGTAAAGCGGGTGCCCAACACCCTTGGCTTGAATCGAGTCACATCTATTATTTGCCACGCTACAGCAAAGTTTTGCTTTCAAGGAAAAGCAGAAGCCCTTACTCGCGTGCGGGCTGCTGACACGAGCTAAATCACTAATTCAACCAGCGTGTGCTGCTTGAGCTAACTGCCGGAACAGGTTTTCGGCAAGAGTCAGGTGAGACGTTAGTTTTGCCTTTTGGACATTGAAAATGCAGAAGCCCGCACGTTAGTAAGGGCGTTATGCGAACGTTGCTGATAACGCCCTTGCTCACGCGCGGGCTTCTGCAATAAAGAAGCAGGTTACGCCCTTGCTCATGCGCGGGCTTCTGCAATATAGAAGTTGCTGATTACGCCCTTGCTTACGCGCGGGCTTCTGCAATAGAGAAAAGATATGCCGACTATTAATCAATTGGTTCGCAAGGGTCGTGAGAGGGTCAAGTATAAGACGGCGAGCCCGGCTTTGCAGGCTAACCCGCAGAAGCGTGGAGTTTGTACGCGTGTTTATACCTCGACGCCGAAGAAGCCGAATTCGGCTTTGCGCAAGGTGGCCCGTGTGCGGTTGACCAATCAGATCGAAGTAACGACCTATATACCGGGCATTGGCCACAACCTGCAGGAACACTCGATCGTGCTTATCCGCGGCGGCCGCGTGAAGGATTTGCCGGGTGTGCGTTATCACATTGTGCGCGGAACGCTGGATGCCTCGGGCGTCGCGAACAGGAATCAGTCAAGGTCGAAGTACGGTGCGAAACGGCCGAAGGGAGCGAAGTAGGATTTCACCACCCCGTCCGCCGAAACGGCGGCCACCCCTCCTTAAACGAGGAGGGGAGTGAGAAGAAGATATGGCGAGAAGAAGAGTTGCAACCAGACGAGAGATTTTGCCGGACCCGATCTATAACAGCGAGATCGTGACCAAGTTTATCAACGGCATGATGTGGGGCGGAAAGAAAACCACCGCCGAGCAGATCTTTTACGGTGCGATGGATAAGATCGCGGAAAAGACAGGTGAAGAGCCGCTGAAGGTTTTTAAGAAGGCTTTGGATACCGTTTCGCCGACGCTGGAAGTGAAATCACGCCGTATCGGCGGTGCGACCTATCAGGTGCCGCTGGAGGTGACCAGGGACCGCAGAAATACGCTGGCTATTCGGTGGATCGTGTCGAATGCACGCAACCGCAGCGAAAAAACGATGACCGACCGGCTGGTCGGCGAGCTGCTTGACTCGACATCAGGGCGCGGCGGAGCGATGAAGAAGCGTGAGGACGTACATCGCATGGCCGAAGCGAACAAGGCGTTCGCGCACTATAGGTTCTAATGGTGAGTGGTGAATGATGAGTGATGAATTGAAGATTTTGATTCACCATGCACAATTCACCACTAAAAGAGGGTGAGTAATGAATTATGAGTTGAAGATTTTGATTCACCATTCACAATTCACAATTCACCACTAAAGAGATGGCAAACATTAGTTTAGACAAATTTAGAAACATCGGCATTATGGCCCATATCGACGCGGGTAAGACCACGGCGACGGAGCGCATTTTGTTTTATACCGGTGTATCGCACAAGATCGGCGAAGTTCACGAGGGAACGGCGACGATGGACTGGATGGAGCAGGAGCAAGAGCGCGGAATCACAATTACGTCCGCCGCAACTACCTGTTTCTGGACACGTAATAACGTCGAGCACCGCATTAATATTATCGATACGCCGGGACACGTTGACTTCACGATGGAAGTCGAGCGGTCCCTTCGTGTTTTGGACGGCGCTGTCTGCGTTTTTGACGGCGTGGCGGGCGTCGAGCCGCAGTCCGAGACCGTTTGGCGTCAGGCCGATAAATACGGCGTGCCGCGTATCTGCTTTATCAATAAGCTGGATCGTGCCGGTGCTTCGTTCGATAGAAGTTTTCAGTCGATCCTCGATCGTCTCGGTGCTAATGCCGTCGCGTTGCAGATTCCGATCGGTCTGGAGGACAAATTCAAGGG
>JABFSB010000010.1 GCA_013140875.1 Acidobacteriota bacterium | reverse complement strand
GAATCTCACCCTAAAAAACCGTCCAGATAACCTAAGATCGTTTTTGTCTGCATCATCAGGCTGACATGCCCCTGCGAAGGAACGATCGCCAAATGCGATTTTGGCATTGGTGCCAGATCGGCAGATACACCCCCGCCGAGCAATTGATAGGTTTTCGCCAATTCGACTTTATCCAGCCCGTCGTTATCGCCCGAGATGATCAGGACAGGCGCGGTAATCTTCGCAATATTTGAGTCGCCAACATCAAACGGCACCGCCGCAAAATCGATCATCTGTTTTATGAACTGTCTCCATTTTGTTTTATCGGGCGCCACCGCGTCGTATGCCGTTTTGATTGGTGTGTTATCAAAAAAGTCAGGTTTGAAATCCTTAAACCCGCCATTTACGACAGGCAGCCAACCAGTGCTTTTATACGTAGAAGAAATAATCACCAGCTTTCTCACCCGTTTAGGGCTTTGAACCGCAAACTGGTAAGCTACGTAACCGCCCATGCTGAATCCGGCTACATCGGCCGTGTCGATCTTGAGGTAGTCCATCACTCCTTCTACATCTTTGGCCAGCGTACGGATGTCTAATTTTCTGTCGGAATACGGCGTATGCCCGTGTCCCTGCATTTCGATAGCGATTACTTTTCTTGTTTTTGACAAATCAGGTATCAGCTCGGCCCAGTTCATGTCAATCGAATAAAAAGCGCCGTGCAGCAAAATAATAGGCTTACCCTCACCGTGTACTTCGTAATAAACCTTTATACCGTTAACCGGCGCATAACCCGTAACCGGTTTTTGCTGCGCCGATGCGATACCCGCCGTGAACGTCACCGCGAGCATCATCAAGGCAAGAGTCTTTATCTTCGTGTTTAGCTTTCTCATCATTTTGTCTCCATTTCCGTCGATAACTTCACCAACGGTTCTTCCCGGATTTCGAGCTGCATTTTTAAACTAAGTTCCCGGCTCTTGGTTTTGAAGGCGTACGAGCAGGTCTTCCAGATTGTTTAGCTGCCCCGCGGTCCCTTCGCGGAAGCCGAATTCGATCATCTTTTCCAGGCGTTCGAGCGATTCGTTGTAAATAGAGATGCTGACCTTTGTCGTGCCGTCTTGCTCGCTGAAACTCAGGTCCCAATCGGAGCCCGGTAATTCCGGGTTTTCGTCTGCGTCAGCGAATGTGTTGTAGAATTTGAAATTAGTTTTTGGCGTGATGGACTTATATCTCTGAACGCTCCACCGTTCCTGACCATCGGGCGTGACCATTGCGTAAAATCTCCGGCCGCCGACCTTGAAATCCATTGCCTTTGTCCGCGAAGTCAAGGGCTTTGGTGCCCACCATTGGTCGAGCAGCTCAGGTTTTGTATAAGCGTCCCACACCAACGAAATGCCGAACCCAAATTCTTTGGTTATGGAGACAGTCTTTGTCTGTTTGTTAACGATAAATTCCATAATTACTCCTCACTCGTTCTGTATAGATTGCTGTTCCGCCAAAGGCGGAGTATAGCCCCGTCCTTCAGGGCGGGGTTGGATGTCAAATTAGTGGAGGCGGGGCGTTTTAACGTCCTTATCCTCAATGGCTTAAGCCGCCGGATTATAAGCCCGTTGAAACGGGCTGGTAATTTGTCTTCGTCGTTTTACCCCGCCGTAAACGATGTGGCTATGTGCCGCTTCGCGGAAGAACCAAACTGAATATGCGGAAATAAACACGATCATTCGCCTTTTGCATTCTCCTTTTTCATGATCGCCAGCACCTCTCCGAGTTGCTCGAACCTCGATTCCCAGATCTTCCTGTATTGCGCTAACCATTTGTCGATCTCTTTCATTTTTTCTATTTCGAGCATGTAATAGATCTCCCGTCCTTTTTGCTCCTGTTTGATAACTTCACACTCCGTTAGAATCCGCAGATGTTTAGAAACCGCCTGCCGCGAGGTGTCGAAATGCTCGGCAATAGCATTCGGCGTCATTGCCTGTATCGCGATCAAAGCAATGATCCCCCGCCTCGTCGGGTCAGCTATGGCTTGGAAAATATCTCGTTTCATATCTACAAACAGCAGTATGCAACCAAACGGTTGCGTATGTCAAGTGCAACCGAACGGTTTCGTGAATTAGTTGGTGGGTGTCAGAGTTGGAGTAAGAACGTCTACAAAATTCCGGCGTATTCGAGAGCGTTTTTTTCCTCGGCGAAGGTGCGAAACTCAACAACTTTGCCGTTGATAAAAGTAAAGATGTCGGCGGTGCGGCCCTCGAGCCAGTCGGTTTGGTCTTTTAGTCTGACGCGGACGTGGCAGGTGACAACGACCTTGTTGCCGGCGGTGATGAGACGTTCGGGTTCGCAAGCACCTTCGGCCCAGGTCGAGCGGCCTTGAGTGACGTGGGCTTTCACGGCGTCGATGCCGCGATACGTTCCGCCGGTTGGAGTTCCCTCGAATTCGATACGTAAGATCTGCGGGGCAAAGTCTTTGACGAATCCGTCAATGTCATTCCGGTTAAGTGCGGCGTATGCTTCTCTTATCGCTGCGGTCTCAGTCCCAAGAGGCTGTGTTTGTGTGTCCATGTTTCTTTCCTGCTTGTTACCCGATCAAAAGCATCATTACCGCACGTCGGCGCCAAGAATTACGGAAACCAAGATGATTACACCACCGAAAAAAGAAACGAGAGCGAAAAGCATCATTCGACTGGTCACCAACGGTAGCGACCGATCGGCAAAGCGTCGATGCAGTTTCCAGGGCACAAAGAGCAGAACGGTGGTTGTCAATATCAATAGCCAGCCAAACCCGGCAAAGACGGCGGAGAACCGCATCTGGGGCGAATAAATCGCAAACGCCGCGCCGACGATGA
>JABFSB010000069.1 GCA_013140875.1 Acidobacteriota bacterium | reverse complement strand
ACGTCGGCAACGGTCTTGATCGAGGCAGTCAGAAATCCGACTTCGCCTGCACCAAGCTCGTTTATCAGGGTCGGACGCGGACGGTTTACTCCAATAGTTTCGACCAGATATTCGCGGCCGGTGTTAAAGAATTTTATCTTCGTACCTTTCTTTATAGTTCCGTCGATGATGCGGAAAAGCACGATCACGCCGCGATAGCTGTCGTACCAACTGTCGAATATCAATGCTTTCAACGGCTTGTCGCGGCTTCCTTTCGGCGAAGGCACTTTGGCGACGATAGCTTCCAGAACCTCTTCGATGCCGAGGCCGGTTTTGGCCGATGTCAAAACGGCTTCGCTAGCGTCAAGGCCGATGATGCTTTCGATCTGTTCCTTTATACGTTCGGGCTCGGCCGACGGAAGATCGATCTTGTTCAGAACTGGGATCAATTCCAGGTTGTTCTCGATCGCAAGATACGTATTCGCAAGCGTCTGGGCTTCGACACCCTGCGACGCATCGACAATGAGCAACGCACCTTCACAAGCCGATAGCGAACGCGAAACCTCATAAGAAAAATCGACGTGGCCGGGCGTGTCGATCAGATTCAAAACGTATTGTTTGCCGTCCTTCGCCTTGTAATCGAGCCTGACTGCATGTGCCTTGATCGTGATGCCGCGTTCGCGTTCGAGGTCCATGTCATCGAGAAGCTGGGCTTCCATATCACGGTCGGCGACCGCGCCGGTCAATTGCAGTATGCGGTCGGCCAGCGTGGATTTGCCGTGATCGATGTGGGCGATGATCGAAAAATTTCTAATGCTGTCAGGACTCATACTTTGGCTAAAAATCAAAAGATAACAATAACAAAACGGCCTCGGTTGCGCACTTGAGCGTCCTTAATAGGTCGGAAGCGAGGCCGCTCTCGTAATTTATTGAATCCGAACCTGCCCCTTCGACGAAAGCCAATCTGTTAATCGGTTTTTTTGATTTGGCAGACAGCTTTTCGATCCTTTGCTTTTCGGCTCCTTCGTTAGCTTGGGAACAGACTTTATGTTCTCACGCTCATATGATCCGAAATGTCTGTCGGATTTTCTTGTTCGCCCGACCTCTCGACAAACCGATCATTATCGCAACTTTCGGCGCCCCCCGGGGCCGGTGACTTTCAAGGAGGATGTCTATGAAATCTCGTTTCGCGCGGTTCTATCTCTTAGCCGCGCTTTTCTTGTCGCTTTTTTACGCCGATCAAACATCGCTGCACGCTCAGGACCAGCCTGAAGGTGTCAGCGTGACATCGACTAACGTTTACGGAGTTACGACTTCGAATCAGCTGATCAAATTCAACACATCGTCGCCAGGCAGCATTACGACCGTCGGCCCCATTTCCGGGCTCAACGGCGGCGAAAACGTGGTCGGTATCGATTTCCGGCCGGCGACCGGTGAACTTTTCGCCCTTACCACCGGCAACCGGCTGCTGGTGATCAACAAAACAACGGCCGCTGCAATTTTGTCGCGTCCTTTGTCCGTCGCCTTAAGCGGTACGGCATTCGGCGTCGATTTCAACCCGACGGTCGATCGCCTGCGGATAATCTCAAACACCGGACAGAATTTGCGGGTCGATCCGTCGACCGGAATTGCAACAGTTGACGGAACGCTCAACGGTGCGGCGACCGGTGCCGATTCCGCGGCCTACACCAACAGTTTCAATGGAGCGACGACGACGACGCTTTACGACATTTCATCGGCCACTGACACGCTTTACACGCAAAATCCGCCGAACAACGGAACTCTTGTTACGGTCGGGCCGCTCGGTTTCGACGTAACCGAGATCAACGGATTCGACATCTTTTCGGGGGACTCGACCGCGCTGGCTGCCCTAACAGTGGGTACTGTGTCCAACTTGTACCGGATCAATCTGACGACGGGGGGAGCCTCCTCCATCGGGCCGATCGGCAACGGCCAGACACCCCTGGCGGGTTTCGCGATCGAAACGGCGGCGACCACCAACTTTGTTGTTTATGGTCTGACTACTGCAAATAATTTGATTCGCTTCAACAGCTCCCGCGCAAACACGATTCTGAGCAGCGTCCCGGTTACGGGTTTACAGTCGGGTGAAAACCTTTTGGGTATAGATTTTCGTCCAGCTACAGGCCAGCTTTTTGGTCTTGGAAACAGCCGTATCTACACGATCAATCCGGTAACGGGCGCCGCCACGCTTGTCGGCAACCTGACAACGCCCCTCGCGGGCACTATCTTCGGATTCGATTTCAACCCGGTCCCGGACAGGATCAGGATAACCTCGGACCTCGAGCAAAACTTAAGGGCCAATCCGAATGACGGCACCAATCTGGTCGACGGCACGCTGGCCTACAACACGGGCGATCCGAATGTCGGCCAAAACCCGACCATTGCGGCGTCCGGCTATACGAATAGCTTCCCTGGTACGACGACAACAACCCTTTATGATATCGATTCGGGCTTGGGTATTCTCGCGATCCAAAATCCGCCCAATAACGGAACCCTCAACACGGTCGGCAGACTGGGCGTAAATATTACGGGAGAGGCCGGTCTGGATATTTCTACCGGAAACAATACGGCCCTGGCCGCCTTCAATATCCAGGGAACTTCGAGTTCTTCGCTTTACACCGTCAATCTTTCGACCGGAGCGGCCACGATCATCGGTCCGATCGGCGGCGGAGCCGTTATACGAGACATCGCGATCGCCAGAAGCTCGGCATCGAGCGCGGTTACCGCACTAGATTTCGACGGCGACGGCCGAACCGACGAGACGGTTTTTCGCTTCAGCAACAACACCTGGTACATCAAGAGCAGCCTCAACGGCAGCGTCCAAT
>JABFSB010000494.1 GCA_013140875.1 Acidobacteriota bacterium | reverse complement strand
ATCAGGATATGAGCGGCGAGTACGCTTCGCGCTCGACTCTCGATCTGCCGGGACGCCAGTTGGAACTATTGCAGGCGGTGAAAGCAACCGGAAAACCCGTCGTGCTGGTGTTGATGAATGGAAGGCCGCTCGATATTTCCTGGGCGGCGCAAAACGTTCCGTCGATTTTGGAAGTCTGGTATCCGGGCACCGCCGGCGGGACGGCCGTCGCCAATTTGTTATTCGGCGACGCAAATCCGGGCGGTAAGCTTCCCGTCACCTGGATGAAACACGTCGGGCAAATCCCGATCTATTACTCGCATAATCTGACGCAGAATTCGGCCGAGCAGGAAAAACGTTACTGGAACGAGAAAGCCGTGCCGCTCTATCCCTTTGGTTATGGTTTAAGTTACACCACCTTCGCTTTTTCAAATTTAAGATTGAGTAAACCAGAGGTAAAGATCGGAGGCGATCTTGAGGTCACGGTCGACGCAAGAAATACGGGCAGCCGCGCGGGAGACGAAGTGGTGCAGCTTTACATTCACCAGCGGGCCGGCAGTGCTTCGCGTCCGGTCCGCGAGTTAAAGGGCTTTGAGCGAGTCGCACTCGCCCCAGGTGAAACGAAAACCATTCGATTCAAACTCGGCCCCGACGAATTGCGTTACTGGAACGCCGCCGCAAAAGACTGGGTGCAGGACCCTGAAAATTTTGACGTTTGGGTCGGCGGTGATTCAACAGCCTCATTACATTCGAACTTTCGAGTTACACGGTAGTGCGTCAGTTTTGAAAGATGTTCATCTGTAGTTGCGGAAGCCCGCACGGAGTAAGGGCGATACACTCAACGTCGCGTGTATCGCCTTTACTCCGTGCGGGCTTCTGCAAACTAAAGCATTACCTGGAACCTTTTTGCTTTTCCCGATGTTCCCCGTGTGCTAGACTTACGTCGGCGAAGGATTTTTACTGCGTGGTTCGTTACTGAACGCAATAATAATTGAGCCAACACTTGAATTGAGGGAGGCTAATGCCAGTTCCGGTGCAAGTCGTCCACGTGACGGACTGCCATAGGGATCGGCTATGATGTTTCGAAAGGAACAGATCGCCGCCCACCTGTTATAAGCAGGTTCAATTCAGGCGTTTGGAACGGCTTCTGCGGTAGCCTCTCGCCGGTAATTTTATCCATTTTCTTTTCCGTCGAGCGGCATTTCAACGAGTTCGCGTTCCCCTGCCTCTTCTTTCTCTAATTCCCTTTCCAATTCGCGTGAGATCTCTTCGGTAAGCCTGACCTCTTCCAGGGCGAGCGGTAAATTTTGCGAACGCGAAGACAATTTCTTCAATGCCAGTTCCGAATCCGCGAGGCTTCGTCCGCGAACCGCGGCCGCCTCGATCATCTGCAGCCTCGCTTCGGCCTCAGCCAGCATCATCTTTGCTTCATCGTGAATGGAAGTAATTTTTGCGGAGTCCTTTTCGATCTGTTCACGAAACTCTTTCCCGCGTTCCGTATTGAATTGTTTCAGCTTGGTTTTCCTGCGTTGTGTCAGCGCCAGCTCGCGTTTTGAGGATTTTACTATTCTCGTTGCCGTCAGCCGCGATGCCAGCGTCTCTCGATAGGCGTCCGCGAGCAGTAGATCGGCCCGGCCGATGTCCTTTAGGGCCTTTTTTTCGCTCGATCTCATCTCGTGCGTGAACCAATCGACCTCTTCGGCCTTGATACCGTCGGCGGCGATCTTTTCGCGCATTTCCCGAGTCCAGTTTGAACGGCGGTACAAGAAAAATCCGCTCAACGCCATTCCGGCGATAAATCCGATTGCGGTCAAGATCATCCCAAAGACGAAAAGCGTGAAGGCCGCCGGTGGAGTCGCTCCGAAGAGAAACGCCAGAACCGTAAATAAAACCGCCGGGATAACGGTCAACATCAGCGGCGCGGCCACGGCCGCTATCCGCAGATTGCGGCCGCGGGCGAGGTCGCGGCCTGTAACCTCATACTTTGAAACAAATTCGTCCATTCGCAATTACTTTACAAACAGTGCAAACTTAATTCAATCTGGAGGCATCGTAAACCTAACCTGTATTGTAATTAGCTGTATTTCTCGAAAACGCGATCCTATGATGAGAAAACCCCTGATGATGCTTTTGGCCGCACCTGTCCTTGCCTTAACGGCCGGGGCTTTTGTCGCGATCGCCCAGCCGGAAAAGCAAAAAGTCCGAACTGTCTCGATACCGATCTCGATTTTTACAAAGCAGGAGCTTCGTGACAACCAGATGCAGGAATATGTCCAGGCGGACCGTCTGATCGTGCGTGAAGACCGTGACGAGCAAACGATCCTCTCGATCAGAAGCGTGTCCGATGCCCCGCTGGCGCTTGCGGTCCTTATCCAGGAAGACCTCGCCTCGAATTTCAACTTACAAATAAAAGATCTAGCCGAGTTTATTCGGTCTTTGCCGAAAGGTTCGCGGGTTATGGTCGCTTATATGAGGGGCGGTAATCTTCAGATCAGGCAGAGGTTCACCGACGATCTCGAAGCGGCGGCAAAATCGCTGCGGATCGTTTCGTCCACGTCTACGGCCGCGCCGCGCAATCCGTTCGACAGCTTGATCGATGCGCTTGACCGGTTCGATGCGTTGCCGGCGGGACGGCGGGCCGTGTTGATGGTATCGGACGGGTTGGATGTTTCGCAGGGAATCGCAAGCTCCACTCCGGGACAAAGCCTCGATCTCGACCGGGCCATCCTCAGGGCACAGCGGCGCTCGGTCGCGGTCTTTTCGTTTTACTCACCGGCAAGTTTAACGGATAACGGTAACTCGTCGCTGGTATTGAACGGACAGGGTTCGCTGCAGAAACTTTCGGACGAGACTGGCGGCCGGGCGTTCTTTCAGGGTTCGATCGCACCGCTCAGTTTTTTGCCTTTCTTTAAAGACGTTCGAATTCTTTTAAATCGACAGTTTTTGCTTTCGTATCTTTCGACTCATATGAAAAGGGGCTATCACAAAGTCGAAGTGGTCAGCACCAACCCCGAAGTAAAGATCGAACATCCGAAGGGCTACTATTACCGTTGAGTTTCGGGTGTTAACCAAGTGTGGCTCGGCAGACCGGGCACACGCTCACGTTCTGTTTCATAAGTAAACCGACCCAAAAAAAGACAAACGTAAACACCAACAGCAGGGCGAACGTTATCCAGCCGGCGGTCGAGATGCGCCGTTCAATAACGGGCAGGACGGTCGTTCCGCAATTCGGACAGCGATAGTTCGAAGCCATGTACTGCGGGCCGCTGTAGGTGAGCGGCTGCGACGAGTATTGACCTGGGGCAGGGTAAGGCGGCTGCGTGCCCGATTGTGAGCGGGCCCGCGGCTCACTTTGCGTCTGATACTCGTCGGTTTTCCAGGCGTAGGGCCTCGGCTGCGAGGGTTGATAGTCGTTTTCCTGCACCTCCTGACGCATCATCAGTCTTGTACCGCAAAATCGGCAAAACTGTGTTTGCTCCGCATTTCCCTGTAAACATTTTTGGCACTGGATCATACGAGGTACGAGTTTGAGTGAAGGATACACAATCCCACTTAACGAATGATAGCAGAGAAAGTTTCTGCTTTCGGCAGAAAACTATGCGAAACGGATACGTTTTCCGCTTCGAATCGCCTCGTAAACCGATTCGACCAATTCGACGGATTTGAAGCCGTCATCGGCGGTTACAGGCGGCGGCTCTCCGCTCAAAATCGAATCGATAAACGCCTTGTCTTCCTGCACATAGCCCCACTTTTCTTCCTTTTCGGTCATATGAAACGAAAGCGTCTCGAAATTCGCATCCATGCCGCGTGAGTCGAAAAGCCGCTCCATTTCCTCGGTCATTATGGTCCTGTGATGACAAAAAACCTCGATCCGTTCGAACGGAAAATGCCAACTCGCGTCCGACGACGACGCAAATGTACAGTGAAAACCGCTCTTGAACTTGAGTATGATCGAAAACTCGTCCAGCTCCGGATACTCATGCTGCGAACCATACGCGACCAGCTCTTCGATCTCGCCAAACTGGAATCGCATCATGTCGAAAAGGTGGATCGTCGTCTCGTACAGAAAGCCGCCGGTCACATTAACATCACCGGTCCAGACAGGATTCTTCAATTCGCCCCGGTTCATTTTGACGTGGGCCGAGTGAGCCGAGTCTTCCGAGAGCAATTTTTTAAGCGTCGCATAAACCGGCGCGTAACGGCGGTTGTGGCCGACCTGAAAAACGCCTTTGCTCGCATTCGCGGCGTCACGCAGCTCGGCCGCGTCCTCAATCCCGATTGAAAAGGGCTTCTCGCAAAAAACGTGTTTGCCAGCCGCGATCGCGGCGAGAGCTATCTCTTTATGCGTCCTGTTCGGTGCCGTGACGAGAACCGCATCGCAATTCTCAAGTAATTCCTCTTGCGATGAACAAACTTTGCCGCCGATAGTTTTAGCCGCACGCTCCGCCCGTTCCGAAATAATGTCAAACAGCGCCGAAACTTCCGCCCTTTCGTCACGCGAATATATACTGCCGTGAACGTTGCCGATGTAGCCTGTCCCGACTATTCCAATTCTTACTTTATCCATACTTTATTCACCACAGAGACACGGAGGCACAGAGAAGTTTGCATTTTTACTCTGTGTCTCCGTGCCTCTGTGGTTAGAAAATTCCTACCAGCTCCCGCCGGCCGCATACTGCCCTAAACCCAGAGCACTTTCCGCAGCCGCCTTGGCCTTTGCCGCGACTTCGAACGGGTCTTGTTCCCAATATTCCGGGCGAAAGATCTCGACGCTTGCCGGGCCGTCATAGCCGATCTTATCGAGAATTTGCTTCATCTCGGCAATTGGCAAAATTCCCTCGCCCGGATAGAGACGTTTCGAATCGTTGAGCTGTTCTTTCGGCAGGTCTTCGGCGCCGTTGATGTGGAAAATGAAAAGCTTCGACGGATCGAGGTTCTCCAGCGCGTCGAACGAAGAGCCACCGGCGTAGAAATGATAGGTATCGATGACATTCCCGACCGAATCACGGCCGACCAGATCGACGATCCTGCTTCCGAGGTCGAGCGTCGTCACCGAATTTCCAGCTTCGCCCAGGAATTCGAATCCGATCTTGATTCCATAAGGCTCGGCGATGTCCGCCAACTCGTTCAGCACTCGGACCGACTCTTCGATGGTTTCTTCAACCGTCTTCGGGCCTTGTCGCAACGCACCCGGAACGGACAAGACGTATGGACACCCGATGGCCTTCGAGATCTCGCTCAGCTTGGCGCATTCTTCCTTTATCGCGGCGTAATCTTCCGCAGAACGCCAGGTAATGTGTTCCAACGTATTGATGGAGAGCACGCCGATTCCCGCTTCTGCCAGCAAGCCCTTCAAATCTTCGACCAAATGGTCCTGCAAATAGTCGTAGAGTTTGGTCGAACGCAATTCGACCAAATCATAACCTGCCGCGGCGGCGGCGCGAATATCCGTTTCGAGATCGGCGGGCATCGTAGTCGCGCCGTTAAAAGCTAACTTCATGATTTTACTCCGTCGCCCAACGATGAGGTTGAACGGTCGATCGCGGGCGAAACATCCGAATTCTAACACGAGGTGTCCATTCCCTAAACTTGCGGCAACTTTTCTAATTTACGTTGCTTTTGATATTACCGACATCCTCGCTCATCTTCCTTCCTCTTATTCCTCTTGATCAGTGGTTTGGTTTTTATCCACGGAAGGGGAGGAATAAGAGGAAAAAGACACGGCAGAAAATTCGATTCGCAACGGACGCAAGGTTCTAATTTTCAATCTGACCCACTTCCCGGCAACTCTCTTTATTGCCCTTTCGTCTAAGAATGGGTAACTTAGATTGTGCAGCCTCTCGGGCCCACCTTCCAGAATAGATGAAAATCCTGCTAACCGTATTACTGTTTACCTTTTTCGCCGTTTCAGGTTTAGGCCAAACGTCGGACGCTGCCTTGCGGCGAGCTATCGAAGCGGACAAAGCTTCGCGCGATGCAACCGGCAAGCTGCCAACGCTCACGGCCGCCGAGCATATGTCGCGGGCAGAGGCGTATTCGGCAAACCGGCTTTTTCCGGAAGCGCGCGAGCATTGGCAGAAGGTTTTTGACAACTACCCAAACGATCCGGGAATTCCGAAAGCTCTTTTCGGCACTGCCCGCTCGTATATGTGGGAGCGTAAATACGCCGAGGCCGTAACCTGGTTCGACAAGCTGACAAAGGACCACCTCGATACAAAAGACGGCCGCGAAGGGCTTGCGTTCAAGGGAGCTTCTTATGTTCGCATGGGCAAGAATCTCGAAGCGGCTAGAACCTACGAGCAGTACGTCTCGATGTTTCCGCAAGGCGAACGTATAGAATCTGCTCATTTGAATATCATCGACGCTTATCGCGAGGCGGGTAAGTACGACGATGCTAATAGATGGGTCGAAAGCACGGTCCAGAAATATCCCGGAAAGCCGTCGGAAGTAAACTCGCTTCATGCCCGATTGCGAATGGAAATATTTCGCGAGAACTGGGCCGGTGCCATCGCCGCTGCCGATCAGCTTTTGAGCGGGAAATCTTTCGCCGGTGCGATGGCTGGAAGCGATGAGGTGAAGTATTTGAAAGGACTGTCACTGGAACGGCTTGGCCGGAAGAATGAATCAGCCGCAGCGTACTCGTCGATATCGCAAAGCGATACGTCGTATTTTGGCGGTCTTGCACTTGATAAGCGGATATCGTCCGGTGTGCAGTCTACTTTGTCTGTTACCGGTCGAAAAGCGGCGGACTATCCGGTCCTGTTTCGAACAGAACTGCTTCGCGAAGCAAGGAAAAACAAGATCGATCCGAGATTCCTGCTGGCGATAATGAAGCAGGAGAGCAGTTTTCGCGCTAATGCAAAATCGCCGGCGGGTGCACGCGGTCTGTTGCAGCTTGTTTTCGACACGGCGGTCAAATACAACAAGAAGGCCGGATATCCGAACCTCCGGCCCGATGATCTTTACGAGCCCGCGGTCAGCATTGCCGTCGGTTCGGCCTATATCGGCGAACTAAAAAACGAGTTCGGCGGCCTGTACGAGGCGATAGCGGCAAGCTATAACGGCGGCGAAGATAACGCCGCGCGGTGGCTGAATCGCACAAAACCGAAAGACCCCGGTATTTTCGCCGCCGAGATCGGTTTTGCCGAAACAAAAAGCTACGTTTTCAAGGTGATGAACAATTACCGGGCCTACCGCGATCTTTACCGCGAAGATCTTTCCGTAAAATAAGAATATTCAGGATATTCGGCATTTACTTGGAAATATAAGATTAGTGTTCTGAAAAGTGGGATAGATGAAAGAAGTAATGATCGACAGGCAGTATGATCGGATAATGGCCCCGCTTTCGGTGGTGCTCGACTGTTCTTCGGGTAAACGAGAGGTCCGCGTCAGCGACCTAAGCATCGGCGGATGCTATGTAGATTCCATCGCCGGCGTTAAGGCGGAAGAAGTGGTCGGCATACGGCTCGTTTTGCCCCGCGGCCGCAGCGAGCAGGTTTTCGGAACCGTGATTTACGTACACGACGGGATCGGCTTTGGCGTGCAGTTCAACGACATGACCCGCGAACAACGCACCGTGCTGGAGCAGTTGGTCCTGTTAAACGGCGGAAAAATATAGAGAGCGTCGCCGATGAACCTCTTTCCCTAAACCCCATAGATTTTTCTTTACGTTCACCCACGAAAATTGTAAGGAATAAACTAATTTCAAGCTGACTCAAAACCCTTTTCTATTCTTCCCAATCTCCCTGTCCCTCTCGCTCGACATGGTAACCGGCGGATTCGAGTTCTGAATGAACATCGCGTGCGTGCTGTTGATCGCGAACTTCAAGGATCATTTCGATTCCCACGCGTCCGAGCGGCGCCAGCCAGATCGCACGCTGATGATAAACCTCGACGACGTTCGCTCCGGTTTCCGCAACGTGATTAAGTAAACCCGCAAGCATGCCGGGCCGGTCGAGAACAAGTACTTTCATTATAATGTAACGTCCCTGGCGGACCATCACCTGTTCAAGAATGCGGGCAAGCAAATTGGCGTCTATGTTGCCGCCGCAAAGAACGGCGCAAACCGTGTCATCGCTCTTTATTTCAACCTTGTCTGAAAGCAATGCCGCGACACCGGCGGCTCCGGCTCCCTCAACGACAAGCCTAGTGTTTTGAACGCAATGATAAATGCCGCGTGCGATCTCTTCTTCGCTTACCTCGACCACATCGTCGACAAGTTCGCGTATGATCGGGAGAGTCAGCTCTCCCGGCCGCTTTACGGCGATTCCGTCAGCGATCGTCGGCAAATAGTCCTTAACCTCGACGGGCCGGCCTAACGCCAGCGATCCTTTCACCGCCGAGACATTGGCCGCTTGCACGCCGACTATCCGAACGTTTTTCAAAAGGGCTTTGGCGGCCAACGCAATTCCTGAAATAATACCGCCGCCGCCGATAGGTACTACGATCACGGTCGTTTCAGGCACGTCATCGACGAGCTCAAGACCGATAGTTCCCTGACCTGCGATCACCAATTCATCATCAAAGGCGTGGACATATGTGTATCCGCGTTCAGCTTGTAGTTCGCGCGAATAGGCGACGGCTTCGTCGAAACTCGAGCCTTTTAGAATAACCTCGGCCCCCTGGGCCTTTGTCGCGATTATTTTGGTCAACGGCGCAAATTCCGGAAGTACGATTGTCGCCTTGATACCGGTCAGCCTGGCGGCAAGAGCAACCCCCTGAGCATGGTTCCCCGCCGAAGCGGCGATGACGCCTCGTTTTTTTTCTTCGTCGGACAATCGCGAGATCTTATTATATCCGCCGCGCACTTTGAACGACCCGCCTCGCTGCAAACACTCGGCCTTGAGAAAAGATCGCGCACCGATCTGATCCGACAATTTTTCATCGGCGATGATCGGCGTTGGATTGATAATGCCTTTGAGAAGCCGACGAGCGTCTTCAATATCCGGAAGTGTAACGGCCATAGTCAGC
>JABFSB010000442.1 GCA_013140875.1 Acidobacteriota bacterium | reverse complement strand
GTCGTCAGCATCTCAGCCCCGATCCGCCGCGACGGATGGGTACAAGCTGCGAACGACGCGTGGCCCAGTTTCTCAGCGGAGATGTTCAAAGGCACACCCGCCGAAACCGAGCAGGAGAAACTTAATCCGGTGCCGGGCAGCTTCCCGGAATTTTTTAATCACATCAAAGCGGCGGCAATGAGGCCGTATGACTTTGGTGCCGACAATCTCAAAGCCACCAAAGCCCCGTTCTTCTTCATCCACGGCGACGCCGACGGAGTCCGCATCGACCACATCGCCGAAATGTACCGCCTCAAAGGCGGCGGGAATACCCACGCCGACATGCAGCCGCGCGTCGAATCAAGACTCGCAATTTTGCCGGGCACAACCCACGTCACCCTAATGGACCGCATGACCACGATCGTCCCGATGATCAACGACTTTCTCGATGCAAAGACGCCGAAATAGTAGATGACACTGCTCCGGTTTCGAACCCGTTGAAGGACAAGGTGTATAATCGGGCATAATGGATCCCCGAAAATTACACAAGGAATACGGACTCGACTTGCGATTAGAATATCAAGGTTGCGCTTTTTGCGGCGGATCACCCACCACTACCGATCATGTTCCGTCAAAGGCTTTTTTGAGCAAACCTTATCCAGATAATTTTCCGCAGGTTCCCGCGTGTAAAGAGTGCAACCAGAGCTTTTCGATGGATGAACAATATGTAACCTGTCTACTTGACTGTGTTATATGTGGCAGTTCCGAATCACCGAACCTTTCAGATACAACACAAAAGACCTTTCGGCGAAGCCCAGCACTTGCCGAACGAATCGAACGATGTAGATTTAAGAACGAAAAAGGCGACGTCGTTTGGGCAGCCGAAATGGATCGGGTTGAGAACGTGATTACAAAGCTCGCTCGTGGCCATGTTTTATTCGATTTGAGCTATCACGAATTGGAAACGCCCAGTACTATTTCATGTATGCCGTTAATGGCAATGTCCGATGGGCAACTTACAAGCTTTGAGAATGCCGGAGTTGGGCAACTAACGTCTTGTCCCGGCGAAATTGGAAGTCGGGCATTTCTTAGAGCCTTTGGTGAACCTGGGTATGCCAAGGACGAAGGGCCTTGGGTTACAGTACAACCCGGACGATATAGATATGCAATCGAAAATGGCTGGGTGCAGATTGTAATCGCTGAATACCTAGCTTGTTTCGTTGAGTGGTAGTACTCATCAAGATTATCCAATCTTATGGCCGTCATTCCACGGACGCATGGTAATATAACCCGTCTCGTAATGACGACTAATCGACGGTAATTCGATTCATTTGTCGCTGACGCGACAACGATATTTCATTCAACATTCCGTGGGTTAAAACCCACGGCTAAAATCAACAGACCGCTACGCGATCGGAGGACTTATGGCAAAGGTAACGGGCATCGGCGGGGTATTTTTTAAGAGTGCGGGCAAGGGAGCGGACCTCGCGGCGTGGTATGAGAAGAATCTGGGCATCAGTCTCGAGAGCTGGGGCGGGGCGATATTGAAATGGACTGACGATAAGGTGGTGGACGGCGGCATGACGGTTTGGAGTACGGCCAACGCCGACTCCAAATGGTTCGCCCCGAGCGAGTCTTCCTTCATGATCAACTACCGCGTCGATGACATGGACGAGCTTCTCAACCAGCTAAAACAAAACGACATCGAAATCCTCAAAGGCCCGGACGCCGAAGAAAACGGAAAATTTGCCTGGATCATGGACCCCGACGGCAACAAGATCGAGCTCTGGGAACCGGCGGTCGTGGATGAAGAGAAGTAACAGAGAAATCAAACACCGGTACACAGAGAATCGGAAATAAGTCACCAACGAGCAAGCCGGGGTTGAAAAAAGACAAGAGGCTGTTTGAAAAGTCAGAATCGAGATGAGTTTCAATGAAACTCACAAGGATCCCAAAACCGCTCTTTTCTCGGCGAACTCTGCGTAAACTCTGTGTTCTCTGCGTTTACACTAATTTTTAACGCATAGACCGCCGAGGTTTCGCTGAGTTCGCCGAGAGATCCGTCGTCTTTTCAGACATCCTCTACTTTATTTGTTGCAATTACTTATTTTCCGCTGAGTTCAATTGTTGCAGTGGCCGAATCGCAATTTGTCGGAGCATTTATTTCACAAATTCTATAATTTATGTAATAGGTTCCCGATGATGCGGTTCTGGTCGCGACTGTCACCAGACCAGTTACTGTATTCAATGTAATACCGTAGATCGGTGCGGAAAGTTGTGTGATCCGGACCTGAGCAGGCGTTGCGGGTCCGCCGTTAAAAGTATCGTTTGTCAACACATTGATCGGAGAACTTCCAACCTTCGACGAAGCCCGAACATAATCATTTACTGCATCAATCACATAGTTTCTCACTGTGATCGTCGCCGTCGCCGTGTCGCAAAGAGTCGGTTCGGCATTTGCGCAAATCCGATACACGAGGGCAAATGTTCCCAACGCACTTCCACTGGCGACATTTACCGAACCGTTTGAATTAAGTGTGATACCCGAATTGCTCGGTGACATTGACACGAGCGACAGATTTACATTTCCCGCCGCCGGTCCACCTGAAAACGTATCGTTCGACAAGACATTTACGGCAGTGCCGTCTACCGACGGCGAAATTGTTGCGTAGTCATTGACTGCGTCAATTGTGTGTGGTCTTACTAAAACCGAAACCGTTGCATCATCGCAGAAAGTTATGTTTGTGTTGCTGCAAATACGATAGACCAACGTATGCGTTCCGGCGGGTGTCGGATCGGCAACATTTACCGAGCCTGTATCCGCATTGACGGAGATACCCGGATTGGACG
>JABFSB010000509.1 GCA_013140875.1 Acidobacteriota bacterium | reverse complement strand
GCTCATTCGTTAACCGGCATAATTTCGCCGCCTACATGGAAATGACGATGGGCCTGCCGTTGGGTATGCTCTTTGCCGGAGCGGTCGTTCGGGACAAAAGACTGCTGTATATTACCGGGATCGCGTTGATGGGCGTTGCGTTGATCATGAGCGGGTCACGGGGCGGTTTGGTGGCGTTTCTTGCACAGGTGATCTTTTTGATCATGCTGACGACCGGTGCAAAAAGCCGTAAGCGGCTGGTGATGAGGATCGGCTTTGCCACCTTGTTGATTGCGGCCGTTATTGTCGGCTCGATCTTTATCGGCGGCGAAAGCTCGCTGACGCGAATAGCCGACACGGCTACCTCGAACGACATTACAACGGATCGCGGACACATTTGGTCGGTGACGACCAGCGTCATCGCGAAAACGATGCCGTTCGGTGCCGGATTCGGCGCTCTCGGTGTGGCCTACACCCCTTACGACTCGTACAGCGGCCTTGAGCGTGTCGAACAGGCGCATAACGATTATCTTCAGGTCGCGGCGGATGCGGGCCTGGTCGGCATTGTGATCGGGCTGTTCTTTCTGCTCTGGCTTTTCCGCTCAGGATTGGCGGGCGCCAACGCTGACAATCATTATCGTCGCGGCGTTGCGATCGGCGCGATGGCGGGCTGCTTCGCTGTTCTTGTCCACAGTATTTTCGACTTCGTTCTGCACACGACCGCTATCTCGCTTTTGTTTATTTTATTGATGACCCTGATCGTGGCGTGCCGCCAGCGGTACGACGACGATTTCGAACTCCCGGAATGGCAAAAACGTCGGGCGTACGCTCCGAAATCAAGCCTTGCGTCGATCTCCGATGCCCGCCGCGGGAATGCGAGTTTGAAGTAAGCGCGGAGTTTAAAACGTAAAAGAGACCGCCCTTCCAAACGGTCTCTTTTGATACAGTCGCGCCTTTCGAAAACTACGGGGCCGGCTGCATACAGGCCGTGTTGTCACCGACTATCGTTTCGCCAAAGATGCTGTCGCCGACCAAAACACCGTCGCCGACCAGAACGCCGTCACCGACCAGGACGCCGTCGCTGACGAGTACTCCCTGAGCATTCAGGAACGGTGTCGGACTGCCCGCCATCGCGTTTGACCCGAGGAATAGGGTCCCGTCACCTACCAGCACGCCGTTATTCCTGATGGCTCCTTGATACAAACTCAATGTTCCGGAAGTCCTGGTCGTAGATTTGGAAAGCACACCGCTGGCAAAGGTCGTTCCGTCGCCGACCAGAACTCCGGCAGCGTACATTCCCTGCCATTTGTTCATCAGATCGTTGCCGTAGAGAAAACCGTAATTCGTGATCACGCCTTTGCCCCAATAAACCGTCTGACCCCAGATCATGCTCGTTTGTGAAGCCGGCAGGGCCGAATTTAACAACGCCGCACCGTTGGTCGTCGGCATCGTCGTTTTCATCAGACGCGCGATTCGGACCGCGCCGTCGATATTCAGTTCACCGGCGCCTTGCTCAAAGCTGTTGGCACCGCTGATCGGCTGGGCCGAATACATCAAGATCGCTTTGATCAAATTCGGTGTCAGATTCGGATTGGTTTGGACCAACGCGGCCGCGGCCGCGGCGACGATCGGAGCCGACATCGACGTGCCGCTCATGTACATCAATTTATCGGTATTGAGCGTGTCGGTTCCGGTATTCAACACCGGCAGCATCGTGGACAAAAGGTTCGGCGATCCGTTGTAATAGGCCCGGGCACCGATCAACTTGTTGCCCGGTGCGATAAGATCGGGCTTCATCAGGTTGTCATATTTTCTGGCTCCGTTTGCCAAAGTAACGTAACCGCGTGTCGGCCCCCGTGAACTGTATGTTGCAACGGTGTCGTCACCGCGCCAGCTTGTCCCGTAAGTATTTGCCGCTCCGACCGTAATTACCGAAGGCTCGATACCCGGTGAACCGATAGTTCCATACAACTTACTGCCCGTTAAGCTCTTGCCGTTGTTTCCGGCCGAAGCGACGACCACGATCCCGGCGTTGACCGCTCGGCGGGCGGCGAGGCAAAGCGGATCGTTCACATAACTGTCTTTGGCGGCGGTGCCGAGGCTCATGTTGATAACGCGAATGTTCCATGCGGCTTTATTCGCGACTGTCCAGTCGAGTGCCGCGATGAGATTGCTGCTTGTTCCGCTTCCTGAACTATTCAGCACGCGAAGACTGAGAAGATTCGCTCCTTCAGCCGGTCCTTGATATGCGTTGTCATGGTGAGACCAGTCGCCGGCCAGCATCGATGCGACGTGCGAACCATGTCCGTAAGGATCGCCGTTGATATTCTGGCCGGTAAAATCCTTGCTGAATCTGACTTTTGAAGTCCTGGCCGTGTCGGCCCAACGCATCAGGCTGTGTCCGCCGTCGATTCCACTGTCGATCACCGCAATCGATCCCAGGCCGCCGTTCAACCAGGTGTTCGCGTCGGCGTCGCCAAAATCGTAAATGCCGGTATTGCCCCAACCCGTTGTTTCCGAGATATGTCCGAAAGACTCGATTTCACGGTCGGGCGAGATGTAGGCGATATTTTCATCCTGTGCCAGCTCGCGGACTTTGGAAAGAGGCAGCTTAGCCGTAACAAGGCCGAGGTGGCGAAAAGACTTACCCATTTTTCCGCCAAGACGGGCCAAACCTGCTCCAACATTTTCAATCTCGGTATTTGTGATCGTTGTTGTCGGGCCGACTTTGATCGTTCCCGGTTTTCCGGTTATCAGGATGCCGTCCCTTGCCGACTGGGTAGGTGCAGTTTCCTGGACTACCGGACGGCCCGCGATCTCTTCGTTCTGGTCGACTGTGTCCGTGTCCGTG
>JABFSB010000025.1 GCA_013140875.1 Acidobacteriota bacterium | reverse complement strand
TTATTTGACCACCAAAAAGCCGCCCGGTTTCGAGCGGCTTTGAATATGAATGCCGGTAAAAGGTCAATTACTGGCGGTTTCGGCCTTCGTACAATGCTCGGCAAAAGCCTGGGCCAGTGCATCGGCGATCACAAACGGTGGACGACCTTCAAGGTCGCGGCGTTCGAACATCTGCACCAACTTGCCGTCTTTGATCAATCCGATAGACGGTGACGACGGTGCGTAACCCGTGAATAACTCTCGGGCAGTATCGGTGGCGTCGATATCCGCACCCGCAAAAACCGTGATCACACGTTCCGGCTTGACCGGCGATTGATCAAGAGCCATCGCGATACCAGGCCGAACGCCGCCGGCCGCACAGCCGCAAACCGAGTTTACGACAACCATCAACGTGCCGTCGGTGCTTTTAACCGCTTCCGCAACGGCTTCCGATGTTTTTGTTTCTTCGATCCCAAGATTCGCCAGCTCGGCTCGCATCCCGTGGATCATCATTTCCGGATAGGGCATAATTTCTCCTGTTTATTAAGCTGTCAGGTCAGTTTTAATACCTGACCTTTTTTTCAAGTATTCATTCTCAGAGTCAGTTAGTCAAGTTCGACCACGTCAGAACCGGGAGCGATAGCGACTGGGTTCTTCGCCGTCCTGTTAAAGAACCCGGTCGCTATCGCTACCGGTTCTGACATCATGTTTGCTCAAGCGTCCGGTATCAAATACTATTGTGCTAAACCACTCTTAAATGGGCATCGAAATCGAAAAAAAATACAGGCTCGACAAACGAAGGCTTGTCGAAATAATTGCCAAACTTGGCGAGCTTGGCGCTGAGTTTCGCAGCGAGGTTTTTGAAGAGAACTATCTGCATCGCGGAGGCCTCCTTGATGAACGGGCGGCTGTGCTGCGCTTGCGAAAGATCGGCGACACTACAATTCTGACCTACAAAGAACGGGTCAAAACCGACACTGACATCAAGCATCGCATCGAATACGAAACTTTCGTCGCGGATGTCGATGCGATGGAAAAGATCATTCAAAGCCTCGGCTACAAGCTTTCGACCGTTTACGAAAAACACCGCAAAACCTGGCACCTGGGTGATGTAGAGATCGTGCTTGACGAGCTGCCGTTCGGGCTTTACATGGAGATCGAAGGCGAAGTAGAGGCGATTGAGGAAGCCGAACGCACGCTGGAAATTCAGGATCTCGAACCCGAACCGCGCGGCTATCCGCGACTGGCGGTCAAATTCGGGAAGCTGGTCGGAGATGTTTCCGAAGCAAGATTTGAGAAACAGACCGCGGCCTAAGCCATAATGTCCTGCCCGACAAATGCCATCTGGGCATCGAACGGCTCGCCGCCCGAAACTTTTCGATACGTCCCGTCGGGCTTCAAAACTCTTGCATTAACATTGTCGCGAAGATAACTTCCCAAGACCTCATCCCGCAGGTAGGTTCGGATATCGGCATCGAGCACAGGCAAAACTATCTCCACACGTCGGTCAAGATTTCGCCCCATCCAATCCGCGCTTCCGATGTAGACTTCGTCGTTCTCTCCGCCGCCGTTGGCGAAATAAAAAATCCGGCTGTGTTCGAGAAAGCGGCCGACGATCGACCGGACGCGAATATTCGACGACAAACCTTTCACACCGGGCCGCAGGGCGCAGATGCCGCGGACGATCAGGTCGATCTCGACGCCCGCCTGGGCCGCGTCGTAAAGTTCCTGGATCAGGCTTTCGTCGGTCAGGCTGTTCGCTTTAACGATGATGCGTGCTTCACGGCCTTCAAGAGCATGCTTGCGTTCACGTCTGATCAACGCGGTCAACTTTTCCCGAAGGTTCAGCGGAGCGATAAAGAGCCGTTTATATTTGTCCTGCTGCGAATATCCGGTAAGAAAATTGAACAAGCTGGTCGCGTCTTCGCCTATTTCATCGTCCGACGTAAGCAGGCCGAGGTCTGTGTAGAGCCGCGATGTCGTCGGGTTATAATTGCCCGTCCCGAGATGCACGTAACGAACCAGCTTCCCTTTCTCGCGTCGCACGACGAGCATCACCTTGGAGTGCGTTTTTAAAGTGCTGATGCCGTAAACAACGTGGACGCCCTCGTTCTCAAGCCGCCGGGCCCATTCGATATTGTTCTCTTCATCAAACCGCGCTTTTAACTCGACAAGTGCCGTCACCTGTTTACCAAGCTGCGTCGCGCGAATCAGCGAATTGACTATCGGCGAGCCTTTTCCGGTCCGGTACAGGCAGATCTTGATCGCCTGAACGTCCGGGTCCTCCGCCGCCTGGGCCAGAAAATCGGTGACGACCGAAAATGAAGTGTACGGATGATGAAGCAGCACGTCCTGACGTTTCAGCACATCGAACGTGTCCTTTTTCTCGAGCAGCACCGAGGGATGAATCGACGAGATCGGCCTCTCCTTCAACTGCGGACGGTCGAGCGAATAAAGCTGCATCAGGTCGGGGATATCGACGAAACCGCTGATCTTGTAGACATCTTGCTCGCCAAGCCCGATGCCGTCCGTCAACAATTTAAGCATCTTGTCGGGCATCGATTCCGAGACTTCGAGCCTAACCGGAAAACGATATCGCCGCCGCTGCAGCTCGTTTTCAAGCGTGCGGAGCAGATCGCCCGCTTCGTCCTCGCGAAGCTCGATATCGGCATCGCGCGTCACGCGAAACAAATGCCCGTCGCTCGTTTTCATGTTCGGAAAAAGGGCTTCGGCATTGGCCGCGACCACCTCTTCCATCAACGTAAACCGGCCGTTCTTTTCATTGATCGGAATCAGCCGCGGCAGCATCGCCGGCAGCTTGATGCGGGCAAAGCGTTTTTGGCGAAAGAGG
>JABFSB010000342.1 GCA_013140875.1 Acidobacteriota bacterium | reverse complement strand
CATATATTCTTCCTTTTTGAGCCAATGCCGACTGCATAGGAACGATTGCGATACAGGTTCCGCGAGGTGCCAGACATTCCAGATTATTCAAAACGAACCTCAATTCTTCGATGTCTTTTTTTCTGTCCGCCTTGTATGGCGGATTCAAAAATCCGGTTGTAGGCTTTCGGTCTTGTATGGCCGCCATCACACCTCTATCAAAGCAGTCACCATTGAGAATATTGGTTTTCCCGTCTTGATGGATGTACATATTCGAGCAGGCCAAAGCAAAAATATGAGATTGATATTCAACCCCGACTAACTGGCTAGTCTTTATGGATTCAATCGCCGCCTGATCGCCTTTGGCGTCTTTAACCATTTTGCTCATGGCACTAATTAAATAGCCGCCGGTGCCCGTGCAATTGTCGTATACGATGCTGTCTTTGTTGACCTGAGCTAAGTCGCTGAACAGTTCTGTAATATGCGGCGGAGTTAGAACTATTCCCAATCCCTTGTCACTATTTGCGTACCGCAAAAACTCAACATACAACTGTCCCAGCACGTCGTAATATCGATGATTTTTCATAAAACCATTGATATTGTCGTCAATATCCGTTATGAGATTTTTCAGAACGTCGAGCTTGGTTGAAAGCGAAGTGTCGGTTCTGATAAAACCGAATTGAATATCAAGATTCTTCAAGGTCGCCGTCTGCACTTTGGCCTTTTTCAGACTATCAACGACGGTATTTACGAGGTAGTTAGATAACTCGGCGGGATCGGTATACTGCTTATAGGCAACCTTAAATGGGGAGTGTTCCAGAGCAATCAGGATGCAACTAATAAGTAGGCTTCGCTGGCTTTCGAGAATTTTATGGCCATGCAGGGTTTCATTTAGCTTTTTGGAAAAATCCAGAAGTGAATTGTAATCCTGTCTGAGTTTTTCAGGACTTTTAAGATACCCCTGTAAATAGTCATTCGTTGAAAGAAGATGCTCACCAAAAATCGGGACAGCGTTGCGTTCGTTTTTGAGCTGTAAAAAATGCGAGACCTTTGCTTGCCGTTCCTGTTCGCCGCTGACAGCAATCGCGAGAACGTCAAACTCTTTCGAGAGATAGGACGAATAGAGCAGAACGCCATCAACCGCGAATTCTGAAAATCTGTCTTTCGTCTTGCTTTCATGTTTTGAAACGTCGGCCTTACATTCCACAACTGTCAGAAAGTCCGAATTTTCGTTATAGGTGATTATGAATTCTGGCCTGCCTATTCCCGTGCCTCTCTTCGACGCGGTTTTAAGCAACTTCTCAATTCTAGGAATATCCGATTTCTGTTCTTCGAGGGTGATTAAACCAGTGGAAGGACGGAAGTGATCTCTCACAAAAGTTTCCGTTTTTCTCTCGTTTGCCATCGGGTTTACGGTTCGAGTTTAAACTTTTAAAATCTTTAAAAAATTAGATTTAAACACTTGAGGGGGTGGCATGTCAACGCCGGGCGGCATGATACAATGCTTTAACCTTTTGAGGCAAACTTAAGCGGTTTTGAGGCAGAACGGCTTTAACGATGTCTTTTGAGGCAAAGCCCTACTTGGTAAGTTCGCGATACAGCCAAACCTTTGCCATGCTCCAATCGCTGGCGACAGTGGCGCGAGAGATGTGCATTGCTTCAGCGGTTTCTTCCAGGCTCAAACCGCTAAAATAGCGAAGCTCGACAACGCGGGCTTGCTGCTTATCACGTTCGGCGAGTTTGTTTAACGCCTCATCGAGCGCTATCAAATCCACCGTGTTTTCATCCGCCGCAACCGTCAATGCTTCTTCCAGAGGAACTTTTATATCGGAACCGCCGCGCTTTTTTCGATGCGTGGTTCGAGCGTAATCAACCAAGATTCGCCGCATCGCCTGGGCCGCAATGGCATAGAAATGCGTGCGGCTTTCCCAATTCACATTTCGTTGATCGATCAACTTCAAATACGCTTCGTGAATCAATGCTGTGGTTTGAAGCGTGTGTCCCTGCCGTTCTCTCCGCAGGTAACGTGCGGCTTGTTTATGCAGTTCATCGTAAACAAGCGGCAAGAGATTATCCCACGCCTCTTGTTTCCCGTTGCTGCATTCAAGCAGCATTTGGGTAATTTCTGGCGCTTTCGGGTCTGCATTTTTCACTGCGGGACATTATAACTCTTTAATCATCCAATCTATATTACAAATTTTTCTAGACTATTTTGTTTCTTCTGTCGCGGTAATTAGTAGAGGCACAAAAACCTTCATTAAAAAAATAAGGAGAAAAATTATGAAGAATACATTCTTGAAAACGATAGGCACGGCGGCATTTGCAATCTTGATGATGGCGACATTTACGCAAATTTCAATATTTGCGCAGGATGACGCTAACGACGTAAAAAGCGACGAACAAAAGCAGGAAGATTCGTTGTCACGACGAGAAAATGCCAGACGGCTGGAAGGCTCATGGAACAATCAAGGGACGAGGCTCAACTGTCAGACCGGAGCGGTAATTGGAACTTTTCAGGCAATGCTCACCTTCGCTCGCGGCAATACCATGTGGGACGCCAGCTCTCAAATCAGCCCGGCGCTGCGCAGCCCCAGTAACGGAGTCTGGTATTATGAAGGCGGCCGTCTTTACGAGACCGCATTCCAATTCTTCCGCTTTAATGCCGACGGCACACTTGCAGGCAGGCAGATCGTGCGACAACGAATCGAACTAAGCCACGACGGAAATAGTTATACCGCCACCGCCACGGCCCAGGTTCTCGACGTCAATGGAAATGTGATTCAGAATAATTGCTCGTCCGGAATCGGCACACGATTTGAATAGAGCTTAAAGAAAAGCGTGAATTAGGAAATACATTTTCGGTTCACGCTTTTCTTGCTTTAAAGTCGACATGAGTGTTTGAAGAGCGGCCATTATATTTTCCGCACGTGACAAGTTTAGATCGTTTCCTTAATCGTAATATTCGAGGCCGAGGTGTGTTATCAAATCCTCACCCCGCATATGCCGCAGGGTGTTTTTTAATTTCATCAACTGGATAAAAATATCGTGCTCCGGATACAAGCCCGGAGCCGTTTGCGGGGCTTTGAAATAGAACGATAACCACTCCTGCACGCCGCGCATTCCGGCCCGCTGGGCGAGGTCCATAAACAAAGCAAGATCGAGCGCCAGCGGCGCCGCGAGGATCGAGTCGCGGCACAGAAAATCGATCTTGATCTGCATTTTATAGCCGAGCCAGCCGAAGATGTCTATATTGTCCCAGCCTTCTTTGTTATCGCCCCTAGGCGGATAGTAATTTATGCGGACAACGTGCGAGAAATTGCCGTAAAGGTCGGGATAAACTTCGGGCTGAAAGATGTGTTCGAGAACGGAAAGTTTTGAAACTTCCTTCGACTTGAAATTTTCCGGATCGTCCAGCACTTCGCCGTCGCGATTGCCAAGTATGTTGGTCGAATACCAGCCGTCCAGCCCGAGCATTCGCGATTTCAGGCCCGGGGCAAGGATCGTTTTCATCAGTGTCTGGCCCGTTTTGAAATCCTTGCCGCAGATCGGCACCTTATGGTCCTCGGCCAATTTGGTTAACGCCGGAATATCGACGGTCAGGTTCGGGGCACCATTGGCGAAAGGCACTCCGGACTTGATCGCGGCGTAGGCATAGATCATCGACGGAGCGATCCGAGGATCGTTGTCGTACATGGCCTTCTCAAGCACCTCTATCGAAGTATGAACTTCCGATTCTTCGACATAGATCTCGGTCGAAGCGGCCCAGACCATTACAAGGCGGTCGCAGTTGTTTTCGGCCCTAAAACGGGCGATGTCCTCAATGAGCTGCTCGGCCAGCTCCATTTTATTTTTGCCGCTCTTTACATTCTCTCCATGCAGCCGTTTTACGTAATTCTGCTCAAACACGGCCGGCATCGGCTTTAGCGACGCAAGCTGTTCGGAAACCTGATTGAGCAGGTCTTTCTCGAGCACGCCGGCCTTCATCGCGGCGTCGAACGCATTGTCGGCAAATATGTCCCAGGCACCGAAAACTATATCGTCCAAAGCAGCCAGCGGCACAAAATCCTTGATCCGCGGCGAACGATTATCGGTGCGTTTGCCCAGACGGACCGTACCCATCTGCGTCAGACTGCCGACCGGCTCCGCAAGGCCGCGCTTGATCGCCTCGACGCCCGCGACCAGTGTTGTGCTGACCGCTCCTAATCCGACCAGCAGAATGCCGAGTTTTCCGTTTGCCGGTGCAACTTCCACGCCTTTTTCGATCATATTTAATCCCATACAAGGCCCTCCGCGGCCCATATCCGACCGCGCTTAAGCCCATAAAACCGAATGATAACAGGTAAACTGATGATAACTTCGCCTTTCGATTTAGGCAACTTCGAGGGGTTTGAACTAAGATTTCGTAGTGGCAAAAAAAGACACTAAGCACCTGGCCTCGGGAACAAACGAACCCGAGGCCGGGGACCGCAGCCGCCCTATACGAATGGAACAGAACCCGACCTTTATCAGCCCATATGGCGGAAGCCTCGTAGATCTCATCGTCGATGCCGTTAAACGGAAAGACATCTTCGACCTCGCCTCTTCGCTTCACTCTATCCAGCTTACCCAGCGTGAGACGTGCGACCTTGAGATGCTCGCGACCGGTGCATTTTCGCCGCTCGGAACGTTTATGGGCCGCGAAGATTTTGAACGGGTCGTTGGTGAAATGCGGCTTGGCGATGGCACGGTATTTCCGATCCCGGTGACGCTTTCGGTAAACAGCCTTGAGAATATCGCGACCGGCCGATCGATTGCGCTTCGCGATTCGCGGAATGATCTGCTGGCGATTCTCGACATCGAAGAAATCTTTGAATGGGACCGCCATCGCCTTGCGTCCGAGGTCTTCGGAACCGAGGACCTTCGTCATCCGCTGGTGGCGGAAACGCATCGCTGGGGCAAATACAATCTGTCGGGAAGCCTTCGCGTCCTTAAGCTGCCGGTTTACTACGACTTCAACGATCTTCGGCTGACGCCGACGCAGACGCGGCAGCGATTGGCGGAGCTTGGACGACGAAATGTCGTCGCTTTCCAAACGAGAAACCCGATCCACTATGCGCACGAGGTAATGACGCAGCGTGCGATCGAGATGACGGACGGCACGCTGCTGCTTCATCCGGTCGTGGGCATGACGAAAGAAGGCGACATCGACTATTTCACCCGCGTACGAACGTACCGGACGGTCGCCCAGCTCGCGTACGAAAAAGGGCAGGTGCTGCTTTCGCTTTTACCGCTCGCAATGCGAATGGCGGGACCGCGCGAAGCCGTCTGGCATGCGATCATCCGCCGTAATTATGGTGCAAATCACCTTATCGTGGGCCGCGACCACGCCAGCCCGGGCGTCGATTCGCACGGCAAACCCTTTTACGGCCCGTCCGAAGCCCAGGAGATGGCCCAAAAGTTCAGCGATGAGATCGGCGTAAAGATATTGTCGTTTCAGGAATTCGCCTACTTGCCGGACGAAGAGCGTTACGAAGAGTCGGGCAAAATTCCGGCCGGCGGTAAAACATTTTCGCTTTCGGGTACGCAGATCCGCGAAGATTATCTAGGACGCGGAAACGAACTGCCTGAATGGTTTACACGTCCCGAGGTGGCCTCGATCCTCTCCGCCGCCTATCCGCCGCTGCATCGACAGGGCGTGTGCATTTGGTTCACGGGCCTGAGCGGTTCGGGCAAATCGACGACGGCCGAGATATTAGTCTCGCTTCTGTTGGAAGAAGGCCGCCAGGCCACCGTTCTGGACGGCGATGTCGTCCGCACGCATCTTTCAAAAGGCCTCGGCTTTTCGCGTGATGACCGCGACATAAACGTCACCCGCATCGGCTTTGTCGCGTCCGAGATCGTGCGGCACGGCGGCATCGCAATCTGTGCCGCGGTAAGTCCTTATCGCCAAAGCCGCAATCAGGTGCGTCTAATGTTTCGCGAGGGAAGTTTTATCGAGGTTTTCGTGGATACGCCGCTCGACGTTTGCGAGACGCGCGACGCCAAAGGCATGTACGCAAAAGCACGCCGCGGAGAAATAAAGGACTTTACCGGTGTCGACGACGTATACGAAGACCCCGAAACTCCCGAAATAACGCTCGAGACCGTCGAGCGTTCGGCCGAATCGAACGCACGAGCCATCGTCGAGCTTTTGCAGGCCAAAGGGTTTTTGAAATTGCCATAAAATTCACGCTGAAACACCCGAATAAGCCGCCGGAAGAAAAAAGGAAGAAATCTTTCATTCAAATCGAAGGACTTTTCAAGACCATGACGAATACTCTCTGACCCCTACGGAGGTAAAGAAAGTATGAAACAGATCGGCTTTAATAAAGATCATCTCGTTATTCCCGGCATTCAAACTACCGAGCACAAACGACAAACACGGTTTGCCCGTAATTGGCTTGCCCGCCTCGGGCTTTTCTCCGTCTTCGGCGGAGCTTTTTCTCTTCTCGTCGGTCCCGGTCGGACTGTTTCCGCGAACGACATGCCTAATCGAGGACTTCCGCCGCGGCTTCCTCAAAAGGAGAAAGAAACAAGAAGGCTTGCGATAACAAACTCCAACCAGACCGAATTGCTGCGACGGCAAAGCGAATTTCGTCTGCCGTTTGTCGCAAAGCAGTCAACGGCGTCGGCCTTGCCGCCTCCCGACGATTGTCCCGGCACGATCGTTCCGGCGGGCACCTATACGCAGGCCTCGCCATATACCGCAACCGGCGACACCGCAGGCGCCAACAACTCTGTCACGAATTTCGACGGAGGCTACTACTATTCATACGCCGGCGGGCCCGATCATATTTACACGTTTACTCTGACGGCGAAGGGAGCGAATCCGACGATTCGGGTCTCGACGACGGCGAGCAATCCGAACTTCGTTATCTACGCGCTTAACGGCCTCAGGCAAGCGCGTTGTCCGAGCGGTACAAACAACTTAGCTTATGGCTTTGCCTCGTCTTACTCTTATCCGCAGTCGTCGGCGACGATCGAAATGGCGGATTTCCCGTTGAACGCTCCAGTGCACGTTTTTGTGGACACATTCTCGCCCACGGCCACGATGCCGTACACGATAAGTATTCAGGACGCTACGATGGGCCAGACGGTCGTACCACCGTCGAACGATGCTCCGGCCGACCTCAACGCCGACGGCAAAACGGACTTTCCGATCGTACGCAACACCGGCGGGGGGCCGGGCGGCCAATTGACCTGGTTTACCCGAACCAGTGACTCTCAGTTCCTTTCGCCCGCAACTTGGGGGATCGAGGGTGATAAGCCCGTGACCGGCGATTTCGACGGCGACGGGCAGGACGACCTTGCGGTTTGGCGGCCCGGTCCGCAAGGCCGGTTCTATATTATCCGCAGTCGCACCCAAACGATTCACGTCGAAGATTTCGGCCAAACGGGCGACGACCCAACGGTCGTAGGCGATCATAATTTCGACGGGATCGACGACGTGGCTGTCTATCGCCCGGGCCAGTCGCCGGGAGCCCAAAGCTATTGGTACTACCGGTCGCTCTCGTCGCCGCCCGGTGAAATGAGTCAGGTCGGCTGGGGCCAGCACGGTGATCGGCCGGTTCCTGGATCGTTTTCGCCGTATGGTCCGGTCCTGATCGTGCATCGAGCGGATGGCCCGAATGGGCGTTTCTTTATCCGATATCCGTGGGGCTATTTCGACACGGTGGTATTCGGTCTTGCGGGCGATATGCTCGTGCCGGGTGATTATGACGGAGACGGGCTGACCGATCTTGCCGTTGCCCGACCGACCGATGATGGATATCTTGCTTGGTACTTCCGTCCAAGCAGCGGAAACGGTACTCTGGTCAGCCGCGTTTGGGGCGTGGCGGCAACCGACACCATCGTTCAGGCCGATTATAACGGTGACGGGCGGACCGATCTTGCCGTCTGGCGGCCCGGATCGCCCGGAGCGTTCTATATTCGCGACGTGCAAACCGGACGAGTCGATTTAGTGCCCTGGGGAGAAACAGGCGACGTGCCGGTCGCGAGTTTCAACAAACACTGAGCTCTGCCCATGCACCCTTGAACGCCGCCTGAAAAGGCGGCCCTTTTTCTAGGCAGGCAGATCGCTCTTCTTCGTGGTCTTTGTGTCCGATCTTTGCGTTCTTTGTGTCGAACAGTCTTCCCAACACAAAGGACATGGCCGAGTTTCCGAAAAAATATTGACTCGAAAACGAATTTTGGGTTAATCTTTAATGGGAATCCTATCAACTACTTAAGAGAAAAATCTCAAATGCGGCAACCTCGCCAAACGCTCGACGCCTCTACGCTTAATCGGAATATTTTGAGCGCCTTGCAGCTGGAGGTCGATCTGGGAACACAGGCGCTTACCAGAGGTGAAGCGGACGCTGCTGTTACCTTCTTTCAAAGCGCCCTGTCGAAGCTCACTCCGGACCAGCCGTTCTATGACCATCTGATCCACAACTTGCTTCTTAGTTATGTGGCGGTAACGCACAAACTGTTTGCCGACGGTAATGAGGAGTTGGCCCTTAAGTTCGTCAACTCGGCCCTGGCCCTTGAATTAAAGGGCGAAATGTCACAGGACACGGTGTTTCGGCAGCGTTTTGCCGATGTTTTTCAGGGCTTAAGCGTTTATCTGTTTAAGAACGCAAAGTTCGACCTGAGCGTTCAATGTGTCCGGAAAGCGATCTCGATAAACGACCATCCGGCAAATTACGTCAATCTGGTCAATGCCCTGAGTGCGTCGGGCCAACCGGCGCGGCTCTCCGATTTTACGACGGAAATAACTCATGAACAGTTGGGACGCCATCTTTTTATTGCGTGCGTTCCAAAAAGCGCATCATCTTTTTTAAAGACCCTTTTGCTGGACCTGACCGGATATCGGGACATGTTCTCCGTGTTCGCCGCGGGACAGAGCGAGCACGAGCTGGACCTTCCGACGATTCGAGAATTTGCCCATCTGGATACCGTAACCCAACAGCATTGCCGGGCATCGGACGC
>JABFSB010000404.1 GCA_013140875.1 Acidobacteriota bacterium | reverse complement strand
ATCATCGACAACGCCGCTTTGCAGGCAAAGCTCGATAAACTCCAAAAAGGCAAGCATGAATTTATGCGTGTCGATGTCGGCGAAGGCGTCTCACTCGACGCCTGGATGATGAAGCCGCCGAATTTCGATCCGGCGAAAAAGTATCCGGTCCTGTTCTATGCCTACACGGAACCGGCTGGAACAACGGTGAATGATTCCTGGCAGGGTGCAAATTATCTCTGGTTCCTTTCGCTGACGCAGCAGGGCTATATCGTCGCCAGTATCGATAATCGCGGCACGCCGTCGCCGAGAGGACGCCAATTCCGCAAAAGCATCTATAAAAAGCTTGGAATTCTGAACGCTCAGGATCAAGCGGACGGTGTGAAAGCTATCCTCGCAAAGAACCCGTATATCGATCCATCCCGCGTCGCGATCTGGGGGTGGAGCGGCGGTGGCGTTGCGACGCTGAATGCGATGTTCCGCTATCCCGACGTCTACAAGGTCGGAATGGCCGTCGCACCGGCTCCGGACAATCTTTATTACGACACGATCTACACCGAACGCTATTTGGGCCTACCAAAGGACGACGCCGAAGTCTACAAGACCGCCGCCCCGACTAACTTTGCAAAGAACCTGAAAGGCGACCTCCTCATCGTCCACGGCACCGGCGACGACAACGTCCACTACCAGCAGACCGAGCTGCTCCTCGACGCTTTGATCGCAGCCAACAAGCCGTTCACGATGATGGCCTATCCGAACCGTACGCACAGCATCTCGGAAGGCGAAGGCACAACGCTGCATTTGTTCAGCTTGTTGACCAGGTACCTGAACGAGAAATTGCCCGTTCCGAAACCCGGGGAAGCATTGTAAAACCGACCAAAAATGCGCAACCCCGCGCGTAAGCAAGGGGATATCGCGACGTTGCTCATTTCCCTTGCTCACGCACGGAGTTGAGCAAAACTTTAATATCGCAACGTTGCTCATTTCCCCCTTGCTCACGCACGGGGTTGCGCAAACACTTCGAACCGCCGCTTACGATCACTTCAAACGATCACCAAGGCAATTCCTGACCGAGATGGATGAACTTGCCGGTATACCCATCGGCCGGCAGCGTTGCGAGATCGACCGATGTCTTCGCGCCTTCTTCGACCGGAATCTCGCCGTTCTTGTTCATATCGGTAACGACCGAACCCGGATGCGCCGTGTTGACCTTGATCTTCGTGTTCTTTAGTTCGTACGCCAGATGTACCGCGTAGCCGTTGAGCGCGGTTTTCGAAATGTCGTAGGCCGGCACCTTGTAATTATAGATCGGCGACTTCGGGTCCGAATGCAGGCCCAACGAGCCCAGTCCGCTCGATAAAAAGACGATCCTGCCCTCTTCGGCTTTTCGAACCAGCGGCAGCAACGCCTGCGTCACCGACACGGTATTGAAAAAGTTTGTATCGAAGGTTTTCCTGAAAGTGTCCTGCGACGTCCGGCTCGCGGGAACCGGCGCACCGTTCGCGTCGAATTCCTCGCCGAGAAAAACTCCCGCGTTGTTTATCAGAATATCGAGCTTCCCGTATTTCTCGCCGATCTCTTTAGCCGCCGCCGCGTGAGTCGCCGGATCGTCGAGATCGATCTTGATATAATCCGCATCAATGCCCTCCGTCTTTAAGCCCGCCGCCGCTTCCCTTCCATTTTCTTCAGTTCTCGATCCAATTAGAACCGTTATGTCCCGCTTCCCAAGCTGGCGTGCCGTTTCGAGTCCGATACCGCGATTGGCTCCCGTAATAAGTGCGATCTTTTTCTGTGACATGATTTTCTCCCCTTTATTCGTAACAATCGTCGTTACAGTTGCATTCAAAATTTTTTGTGCGGAATAGTTATCAAAAACACCAAACCGTTCCGCATATTTGTAACTTTAACAGTTACAGAAATTCATGTCAAGGAAGCCTTCATAGCGACCGCTTAAGCGTTGATCGCCAGGCCTTCTGATTCCAAGCTTAAGTTCTTTCATCGCCCGTGCACAGATGGTAAGATAATGGTAATCCGCAATCGTTTCGGCGACGCTCCAAATTTTCGGAGCCAACTCTACTTTCTGATTTCTATAAGGAGCAACTATGGAAAGCGCAAAAAAGTCTTACGACATCCCGAAATTCAAGGAACAATATGAAAACTACATCGGCGGCGAGTGGGTCGCGCCAAAAGGCGGCGAATATTTTGAGTGCATCTCGCCGGTCGACGGTAAGTCTTTCACAAAAATTGCCCGTTCGAACGAGCAAGATATAGAAGCCGCAGTCGATGCCGCTCATGAAGCATTTAAAACCTGGGGCAAAACCTCGGCGACCGAGAGGAGCAATATCCTGCTTAAAATTGCCGACCGCATGGAGCAAAATCTCGACATGCTGGCCCGCGTCGAAACCTGGGACAACGGCAAACCGATCCGCGAAACGACGGCCGCGGATTTGCCGCTTGCGATCGACCATTTCCGATATTTTGCAAGCGTCATCCGGGCGGAAGAAGGCAGTGCGTCGGAGCTCGATCAAAACACGTTGTCGGTGATTATCAAGGAACCGCTCGGCGTCGTCGGACAAATAATTCCCTGGAACTTTCCGCTGCTGATGGCTACGTGGAAACTTGCTCCGGCACTCGCGGCGGGAAACTGCGTTGTGATCAAACCGGCCGAGCAAACGCCCGCGAGCATTATGGTCTGGGCCGAGTTGGTCGGCGACCTGCTTCCGAAGGGCGTGCTAAATATCGTTAATGGCTTCGGCGTCGAGGCTGGAAAGCCTTTGGCCACGAATGCACGAATTGCGAAGGTCGCGTTTACCGGTGAAACGACGACCGGACGGTTGATAATGCAGTATGCTTCGCAAAATCTGATCCCGGTCACGCTCGAATTGGGCGGCAAGTCGCCGAACATTTTTTTCAAGAGCGTCATGGACGCGGATGACGAATTCTTTGACAAATGTCTCGAGGGGGCTACGCTCTTTGCATTGAATCAAGGCGAGGTTTGCACCTGCCCGTCTCGCGTGCTTGTGCAGGAATCGATCGCCGACAAGTTCATCCCGCGGTTCGTCGAACGCACAAAACAAATAAAGATGGGCCACCCGCTCGATCCGACGACCATGATGGGAGCACAGGCGAGCCAGGACCAGTACGAAAAGATTCTTAACTACCTCCAGATCGCCCGGGACGAAGGAGCCGAGGTCCTTACCGGCGGCAATGCCTACAAAAACCCCGACCTCGAGGACGGCTATTACATCGAGCCGACGATCGTCAAAGGCCACAACAAAATGCGAGTCTTCCAGGAAGAGATCTTCGGCCCGGTCACCGCCGTCACAACATTCAAGGACGAAGACGAAGCCATCGAGATCGCCAACGACACGCTTTACGGTTTAGGCGCCGGTGTCTGGACTCGCGACGCCCACGAACTCTACCGCGTCCCGAGAGCCATCCAAGCCGGCCGCGTCTGGGTAAACAACTACCACAACTACCCAGCCCACGCCCCGTTCGGCGGCTATAAAAAGAGCGGCTTCGGCCGAGAAAATCACCTGATGATGCTCGACCATTACAGACAGACGAAGAATATGCTCATCTCTTACGATAAAAAGGCGATGGGATTCTTTTAAGAATTTTTTGCCTGCGAATTACGCGAATGAACGCGAATAAAAGAGAAATTCTTATTCGCCCGATTCGGGTAATTCGTGGGCAAATTTCTTTGTTTTCTTATGAATACAATTGCAAGAGTAAAAATCACACCGGAAGCCGAAGTCATCGTTAATCAACTTCGGGAAAAACACGGCGAACTGATGTTCCACCAAAGCGGCGGGTGCTGTGACGGGTCTTCGCCGATGTGTTATCCGAAGGGTGAATTCATGGTCGGGTCAAGCGATGTCTGGCTGGGGGAGATCGCGGGGTGCGATTTTTATATGGCCAAAGACCAGTTCGAATTCTGGCAGCATACGGAATTGACCATTGATGTTACCAAAGGCCGCGGCGCCAGCTTTTCGCTGGAAATTCCGCTCGGACTAAGATTTGTTACCAAGTCGCGGGTGTTTAGTTATGACGAATCGCAAAACCTGACCGCGGTTCGTTCGGGCGATGTGATTGCTGCGATAACTTGATCGTAAATTGTAAATTGAAAAATTGTTCATTGGTCCAATTAACAATCTTCCAATTTACAATTTACAATCGTGGAAAATTATGTCGGAACCGAAGATTACCGTTTACGAAAAACCGACCTGCACAACTTGCCGAAAGCTGAATAGGCTTTTCGAGGAGAACGGCATTGACTGGAAGAAGGTCAATTACTTTATCGAACCGTTCGACGAGATAAAGCTGACCGGCCTTTTAAGAAAGACAGGATTAAAGCCATTCGATGTGCTGCGTCGGAATGAACCTGACTGCAAACGCGCGGGGATCGACAAAGATTCCAGCGATAAAGAGGTGATCGCGGCTATGGTAAAATTTCCCAACATCATCCAGCGACCGATAGTCGAGGTTGGCGACAAGGCGGTGCTCGCCCGTCCGATCGAAAAGGCGCTTGAGATCATCAAAGATTGAGTTGAAACAGAATATACAGGATGATCAGGATATGAGCAGAAAAAATCCTAATCATCTTGTATATCCTGTTAGAAGTTTCAGATGAGCTACATTAACGGAAATGGGAACGGCAACGGCCACAATGTAAAGCCGCGAAATGTTCTGGGCGGCGAGTTGGAATCATGCTGCACCGACCCGATGACGGGATTCTATCGTGATGGCTATTGCCGGACCGGAGTCGACGATACCGGACGCCACACGGTCTGTATCCGAGCGACGCAGAAATTCCTTGAGTTTTCGATGATGGTCGGAAACGACCTCTCGACACCGATGCCGCAATATGCGTTTCCCGGATTAAAGGAAGGCGACAAATGGTGCCTTTGCATGCTCCGCTGGCGCGAGGCGTTGCAGGCCGGCATGGCTCCAGAAGTTTATCTCGAAGCTACGCATGAAGCTGCTTTAAGCGTGGTGAGTTTAGCCGATTTAAAGAAACACGCCGTCGAAGATTAATTGCAGAAGCCGCGCGTGAGCAAGGGCGTAACATCCAACTTGAGCATTACGCCCTTGCTCACGCGCGGGCTTCCGCCGGAGAACTTGATCGATGCACACCGTCGAGCACCTTCGCCACTTGTTTAATTACAACGACTGGGCAAATCGCCGGTTGATCGTTGCGTTAAAATCGGCGGATTCGATAAGAGCGTTAGAAATCCTGGCGCACCTGCTGATCACCGAAAAGGAATATTACGAACGGCTCTACGGCAAGGACTCGACCGGTTTCGACTTCTGGCCTCAACTCCCGATCGAAGGTTGCGGCGAATTGGCCCGCGAAACAGCCGAAAATTACGAAAAGCTGCTAAGGCGGTTCGAAGAGGACGGGCTGAACGTAACAACCCGATACAAAACGAGCGAAGGCGTCGAGCACGAAAACTCGTTTCGCGAGCTTTTGACTCACGTCCTGTTCCATTCGTCGATTCATCGCGGAAATATCATGCTGAAACTCCGCGAAGACGGCTTTGAACCGCCAAAGATCGACTACATAATTTATTTACGAGAGACGAAGTATATTTAAGTTAATCGGCTTTATTTACCGGTGAAAAATCTCCACGACCTCGCCTTTTCTGATCTTCGACAACTCGGAACGGACATCCTCAAGCATTTCGATGTGAGTTACAAGGCGATTGTTTAATGCCCTGAGAACCAGGACCGATATTAATCTTCCCGAAAGGTTCTGCTGTGCTTTGATATTTGCATCTGCTGTAAGAAGCACCGCAAACCCTTCGACTTCGGCGAGAGATAACAATTCGCCGTTCTGGGCGTTCGACCAACCCATCTCCTGCGTGGTCCAGCATTCAAAATCGGAAAGGCTATTCTTCAGCCGACGGTCAAGGTTGTGGTCCAATAGGATCTTCAATTTGGGACAACTTCCTTCACGAGAGATTGTTCGGCAAGCTTTAGCACCGCGATCGCGTGTTCACGCGTAATAGGAGGAAATCCTTCCAGAAAATCCTCCAGACTGTCGCCGCCTTCCAAATAGTCGAAGAGGTTCTTGATCGGCACTCGGGTGCCGGCGAAAACGGGAGCCCCGCTGACTTTATTCGGATCGATTTCTATCACAGGATGTTTCACAAATTGAATTATAGCGTGATTCGATTGCGGATATCTATCTTTTCCTTGTTTTGAGTCTTTCGGGCATTAAGTTAAAATCCATTATCGATGCAGCCACAGCCTGAACAATACACGTTCGATTTTCATAAAGAGACGGCCGAGATCTTTGCCGAGTCGCATGACGAGTTGAAGATCAAGCTCGGCGAGTTCGCGGGGCCGCTCGATCTGTTGCTTTACCTGATCAGGCAGGAACAGGCAAACATTTTCGATATCCCGATCGCGAAGATCACGGACGAATATTTGACCTACATCCGAATGATGAAGCGTTTGGATATCGCCGTCGCCGCCGAGTTTCTCGTAATGGCGGCGCAGTTGATCGAAATTAAGTCGCGGATGCTGCTTCCGCACGATCCGGCGGCGGTCGAGGACGAAGATATCGACGACCCGCGTAAGGAATTGGTCGACAGGCTGCTCGAATACGAAAAGTTCAAGGCTGCCGCCGAGATGCTTTATGAGAAAACGACGATCGAACAGGCGGTATTTGCCCGCGGCAAGATCGAATCGGACGACAACAATGCCGAGATAAGTGCTACCGTTTTCGACCTTTTAAGTGTGTTCGAAAAAATCCTTTCCCGCCACAAGGAAGAGGTCAAAATGGAGATCCACCGCGAAGAGATCTCGCTTGCGGATATGATCCGCAATTTGAAAAAAAGGATCCTCGAGGTAGGCGAGTTGAGCGTCATCGATTTCTTCGCCGAGCTCCATTCGCGGCGTGAACTCGTGACCGCATTCGTCGCCGTGTTAGAGATAGTTAGGACCGAAGGCGTGAAACTTGTCCAACGAAAAACATTCGGTGACATTATTCTTAAGAAGGTGCAGGAACAAAGTGGCTGAAACGGCTGAAGCAAAGGAACATCGCGATATCGCGGAACTGTCTCGCGCGGTCGAGGCGTTGATATTCGTCGCGGACGAACCCATCTCTACCAAAACTCTTGCTGAAGTGCTTGAGGAGGACAGGGAGATGATCGCGTCCGTCGTTGAGGAGCTTGCGTCTTCGTATGAGGAGCGTAATGGCGGCCTGCAGGTGCGCGAGATCGCGGGTGGTTGGCAGATCTCAACTCGTACCGAATGCCACGAAGACGTTCGCAAATTTCTGAAAACCCGCCCTTCCGCAAAACTTTCACTCGCCTCGCTCGAAACGCTCGCAGTGATCGCTTACAAACAACCCGTCACCGTGCCCGAGATCCTTGAGATCCGCGGCGTGCAATCGGCATCGGCAATCAAGACTTTGCTCGAAAAGCGGCTGATAATCACCAAAGGCCACAAAGAAACGGTCGGCCGCCCGATGCAGTACGGCACGTCGAAAGAGTTTCTGATTCACTTCGGTTTGAAAGACCTTTCCGATCTTCCGAGCATCGAAGACTTTGAGGATCTGATCAGTTCCTGAAACTCTCCGGACAAACTAAATGGCGAGACCAAAGAACGGAAAACGTCCGGCTCAGGAGTTTTTAGTTTTTCACCTTTCAGTTTTTTGGAAACAAAACGATTAACCGCTCATGAAGATAAACATAATCGGCGACGGCTCTTTCGGCACCTTCCTTAAAGAGCTATTGCCGCCGGTTTTCGAGATCGATGCCGAAGCGGAAACCGTTATACTCGCGGTGCCGATCTCGGCCTATGACAGCCTCGCGGCCGAGCATAGCAATAAGCACCTGATCAATGTTTGCAGCGTTCAAAAACCGAGCACCGACTTTCTGTTAAAGCACACGCCGAACGTGACCGCGATCCATCCGCTTTTTGGGAAACGAACGCCCGACGACAGGAGAAATACGATTGTTACCCGCGAACTTGGCCTGATCGAGAAGGACAGTAAGTTCGCGGAAGACGAACGCGAATTTCTAACGGGCTTTTCTATGATATCCGCGATGACCCGGACCGATCATAAAGGAGAATTCTTCACGCCAGACTCACACGACAAGCTGATGGCCAAAACGCACGTCGCGGCCGTGCTCGCCGCTAAGCAAATGAAGGTCTTTGTCGAGCGGGCCGAAGATATCCCGGACGAATTTCTGCCAAACAGCTTCAGGCTAATGCGCGATTTTGTCCGTACCCTGGATGATATGCCCCAAGGCACGATCGAGAGCATAATGGCGAATCCGTACTTTTGATCCTGGGGAAAACATTTGCCGTTTACAGCAGTACCATAATCTAGTATCATTGTGATGAAAGCTAAGGACCGGAAAACGCTTGCTAGAATATTCAGTCGCCCGGTTTCTGGTAACATTCGGTGGGCAGATATCGAATCGCTTTTCAAGGGTCTCGGGGCTGAAATTTCCGAAGCGGAAGGATCACGCGTCAGAGTTTTCCTTTTTGGTGAGATCCGGATCTTTCACCGTCCGCACCCGCGACCCGGACAAGGGATCTCTGGAATCAATCAGAAAATGGTTGAGCGAACATCTTGACGATCCGTTGATCGAAGGAAAGGAATGAAAAACGTAATGAAATTTGGCGAGTATGAGGCTGTCATCAGCTTTGACCCTGAGATTGCCCTGTTTAGGGGTGAATTTGTGGGATTGAATGGTGGTGCCGATTTTTACGCCGACAGCATTAAGAAACTAAGGAAGGAAGGTGAGATAAGCCTCCGCCTTTTTCTCGAGTTTGCCGAAGAAAAAAAAATAGAAGCGAAGAAACGCTTCTCAGGACAGTTTGTGCTGCGTCTTCGGCCGGAGATTCATAAGAAATATGCTTTAATGGCAAAAGCCAATAATATGAGCCTCAACCAAATACTCTCCAAGACTCTCGAACAAGCTGCTCAAACTATCGATTGACAAGTCACAAATCAGCGAACGTGGAAGA
>JABFSB010000138.1 GCA_013140875.1 Acidobacteriota bacterium | reverse complement strand
CATTCCGGATTACGGAGCAGTAATTTTCGACGAAGCCCATTTGATCGAAGACATCGCAGCCGATTATTTCGGCTTTCAGGTTTCGAATTTTCAAATCGACGAACTTGCCCGCGACGCGGCGACACTCCCAATATCCGATGCGATCGCAACCCGCGAAATCGACAAGATCGCATCAAAGATTCTCGGACTGTCGGAGCAGTTTTGGATAAGGTTCGTGCAGGCGCGTTTTGACGGCCGCTTTCCGCTCGAGCCGGACGCGTTTTCATATCGTTCGACCGGCGGAGACACGCAGCCGACTCCGCTCGGCGAAGCCTATTACGCGCTCGATTCGACGCTTCAGCGGCTCGAAGCAAGCGTTGCCGTTTTCGCCGAAAAAATACCCGAAGCGGACAGCCTTTTGCGGCGCACGCGACAGACAAGGTTCGATCTCGATTTCGTCGTAACTCAAGCGGAGCGAAACTATGTCTATTGGCTTGAAAAACGGGGCAAGGGAATTTTTCTGCGGGCTTCGCCGGTCGATGTTTCAGAACTGCTGCGCGAGAAACTATTCGACAAGGTCGAAACTTGTGTCCTCACCTCGGCAACGCTGTCGAGCAACGGCAAGTTCGATTTTATCCGCGACCGGCTGGGGCTCGACACCTCTAAGACGGGCGGGTTCGAGGCGCCGTCCGCTTTCGAGTACGAAAAGCAGGCGATACTTTATCTGCCGCGGGCGATGCCCGATCCGCGCGTCCCGGAATTTACGCAGCTCGCCGCCGGCGAGATCGTCAAAATACTTCGGGCGACGAAAGGCCGTGCGTTTGTGCTTTGCACCAGCAATATGTCGATGAACGCACTTTACGAGCTTGTTTCGTCACGCGTTTCGTATCCGTGCTTCGTGCAGGGGTCGATGTCGAAAACAGGCCTGCTGGATAAGTTTCGCGAGACGCCGAATGCCGTGCTTTTCGCAACTCAAAGCTTCTGGCAGGGCGTCGACGTACAGGGCGAACAGCTTTCGTGCGTCATCATCGACAAACTCCCGTTTGCCGTGCCAAGTGACCCGCTGGTCGCCGCCCGTTCGCGCTTCATCGACGAAAGCGGCGGAAACGCGTTCTTCGATTACAGCGTCCCGCAGGCCATAATATCCCTAAAACAAGGCATCGGCCGCCTCATCCGCAGCTCCACCGACCGCGGCGTCATCGCCATCCTCGACCCGCGTCTGCGAACAAAGCGATACGGCAAGGATTTTTTACAGAGTTTGCCGAGGATGCGGATAACCAGTGACCTTAAGGACTTGGAAGAAATATTGACTATAAGTACCTAGGCGCTAACGCCGTCGCTTCACTGCTATTTTTCATGATAAAATTCTTGAGGGGTAAATCTTTATGTCTATTGCGATTGAGGATCTCGTTACCAAGATCAACGAGCTTAAAGGTTCGGATCGGGCCGAGTTATTGCGTCGGTTAAACGAATCTGAAGCCAAAAACAGCGACCCGCGGAAGCCAAAGACTAACCGCAAAAATGGTTATGTGAGTCCGGAGACAATCTGGATGCGCGATCGATCCGGTCCTTATGGCGGCCAGTACGTGGCCTTGGAAAACGGTGAACTAGTGGCTACCGGAAAAGGATATCCCGATACGCTTGTCAACGCGCGAAAAGCAGGGGCCCTCCGGCCGTTCATAACCTACGTACCACGTGAGGATGAAAAGCTTTTTGGCGGCTGGTGATATGGCCTATTCGCTGACATTTGACAGGTTGATCGGTTACGACAACGGACGTAGCGGCATTGAAGTAGACGTGGAACTGCGGCTTTCAGATGCGCAGGTTGGATTTAAGGCAAAAATCGACACCGGAGCCAGTTTTTGCATTTTCTCCAGAGAATATGGCGAACGCCTCGGAATTAAGATTGAAGACGGATTTCTAAAGAGTTTTCTGACACCGACCGGGTCATTTCAGGCTTATGGTCACTGGGTGACACTTGTTGTAGACATTTTAGAATTTGACTCACAGGTCTTTTTTTCACGGGAAGAAGGATTTTTTCCAAACGTTCTCGGCAGGCAGGGCTGGCTCGACCGTATCCAACTAGCAATAGTCGACCATAAAGGAAGTCTCTTCGTATCTGGAGTGGACGACGCATAAATTATGCCTGGATTTTTTGAAGTAATGATCGAACGCAATTTCTCGTCCGCGCACCAGCTTCGCGGATATAAAGGGAAGTGCGAGAATTTGCATGGGCACAATTACAAGATCGAGATTTTTGCCAAAGGCGAAGAGTTGAACAACATCGGACTGCTGATCGATTTTGGCGACCTGAAGACGGCGGCGGATGAGATCGTCAGGTATCTGGATCACCGCAATTTAAATGAGCTGCCGCCGTTCGATGAAGAGCTTAATCCGTCGGCCGAGAATATTGCCCACTACTTTGTCGAGTACCTCAACACGCGGATCGTCGACGATCGAGTCAAGGTGTACAAGGTACGGTGCTACGAAACTCCAACCAGCGTCGCCACATATTACGCCGAGTGACGCTGCTGATAATTTACCTGCCCGGAAAATGCGCGCCAACTTGCGCGGCGGTTTCAACATAAACTATAACGCGGCCGATATACGCGGCTTTTTGAGAGTATTCGCGACCAATTCTACCGCAACCCCAAGCCCCAGCCGCAGTTTTGATATCGATTCTAAACTCGCTTTACTAACCACTTGTCACTTGTAATTATTAACTGAATAAAATCAAACTCATTCCTTTCAGTGATTAGTGACCAGTGACAACTGGTTAGTATTTCAATACGTCGCAGAACCCTGTCGGGGTTTGTAACGTAACACACGCTTACATTAGTATTTTTTAGAACCAACCAATCC
>JABFSB010000512.1 GCA_013140875.1 Acidobacteriota bacterium | reverse complement strand
GCTTCGGATACGGAAGCAGGAGTTTTAGCGGAAGCATTGTGACGTTTTGGCGTCTTCTTTGCCGGGGTATTCTTCTTTACAGCCATGTTGTACCTCCTTTCGATGGGCAGTGGGACTTTTCTTAACGGCTTGGGCACGCCGAAAAAAAGAGTTGGGAATCCTCATCAAAAGAACGATCAGGCGCTAAATTCAACAATGGAATCTATCGAAGAGACGAGGCTGGCCGACAAATCTTGCGTAATTTTTTTGAAGGAACCAAAATGCGATAAGCGGTCGTGTTATTCAAACTTTATTCTACTCTGCGTCCCAACTTCCACTCAGGCTCTCAGGATTATCGATCCGCAAACCGATCGCGGTAAAACAAGATCTCAATGCCCATTCCGACAAGGCCGACGTTCCTGAACATGCTTCCGGCGATCTGGATCATTTCTGGAACGGGCAGCAGGCCGACGACGAGATTTATCAGCAGGCCCACGCCGAAAAATCCGACGGGGACTTTTCCATATGCTCTTCCTCGCAAGGCCGCAACAACGAACACCAGTCCGCCGACGACCATAAACGCGCCGTGCAGCGTGTAGACCCAGCCGAGCCGATGCCAGAGATCTTCGTATGTCGGAACCTGATAACGGATCGAGTAGATCGTGGAGTAGGTAAAATAAACGAACGCGATCGCGTACAGCAAAGCGCCGGTCGCTCCGGTTAACCCGAGCCGACGACGATCCAACCAATAAAGACCGAGGATCATAAACGGCATCAGCAGAAATCCTAAAAGGTTGATGTACAACTGAAGTGATGAAAAACCGCCTGCCCTCCATTCCAGAATATCCGACGCCACGTGAAGCAGCGGACCGAAAATGGCCGCAAACGCGATCAGGTTCTTGCCGATTACCTTCAACTTCGAGCGCTCCCGTCAGAAATCGAATTGACCACCCGAACTTTGCCGATCCTGCATCCGAACCCGAGTTTTGCGGAATGATTCATTTGCGACGGGTCTCCGGAGGTATAAAACTCGTCGTCGCCCGGTCCGATTTTCCATCCAGTCGTGCGTTTTACGAGTTCCGCCGCGGGATCGATGAGTACAGTAGAGGCCGAGACGAATTCCTGTATCACACTCGCGATGGCCGGGTAATGCGTGCAGGCAAGGAGAATGTGTGAGCAGTTTCTAATGGGCGAAAGTATCGGCGCGCATTCGGCCCTCAGCTTGTCAGATGATGTGTCACCGCTTTCGATCAGGGCGGAAAGCGGTTGGGCTATTCGTTGTTCGACGTCGATCCCTCGTTCCGCAAACGCCCTTCGATAAACACCTGATAACACTGTTCTCCGTCCGCCGATCAGGCCGAGGCGTTTCGGCTTCAGCCGAGCGGTTATCGTGACGGCAGCGTCGATGACGCCTTCTATCCTTAAACCTTGCGGATCGAGAAAGGGAATTGCCGTGCTCGCCGCGTTGCAGCCAATGACCAGATGCGTTACGCCTTTGGTCTTAAGGAAACCGATCACCTGATTCAATCTTCCGACCAACTCGGCCCGCGACATCTTGCCGTACGGGGTTACGCCCGTGTCTGAAAAATAGACAATCGAAACATCTGGCCGATGTTCCTTGATTAGCTTGTAAACGCCGATGCCGCCGATGCCCCAGTCGATTATTCCGAGTTTGCAATGCATAAAAGTCAGAACCGGGAGCGATAGCGACTGGGTTCTTTCTGCCGATGCGGGAGCCCAGTCGCTATCGCTCCCGGTTCTGACGACTACGGAAACGTAAGCTTCGCCTCGACGCCCCTTTCCACCGGTCCGCTGTCGAACGCAACTATGCGCGAGTTCCAGGCCATATTTAAAATTTCCATCTTCTGCCCGGGGAAGCGGCTTTCCAGATACCATTTCATCTCGTGCTCCGAGCGAATCGGGTTGTATTCGAGCATCTTTTTCCAATCCGGATGCGAGACCAATTTCTTCAACGCGGCGTCGAAACGCGCGTTGGCTTTCTGGTTCTTCATCGTCCGCAACTTGTCCTTTAATAGTCTCGGGTATTCTCTAGTTGCGACCGGAACCGTGACCATGTCGATGATCAAAAACTTTCCGCCGGGACGCATAACACGTTTAATCTCGTGCAGCAGCGGGTCCCAGTCGAGATAGCGGAACGACATCAGCGAGATGACGACGTCGAACGAATCATCAGCGAACGGAAGTACCGGACCGCTGATCTTTTCAAATCTCAGATTTGAAATTTCAGAATTTCGTTTTCGCGCTTGCTCCAATATCGATCCCGATTCATCGACGCCGATTCCGCTGTCTATCCTTTCTGAAAGCGCGTTCAGCAACGCTCCGTTGCCGCAGCCGATGTCCAGAACGTCGATCTTGCCTTCCGGCAAGTGTTCGTTCAGCCATTTCCACTCGTCCTGCCGTACGCGGATGTCGGTGAACGCCGCGTCATAAAGCTCGGCGACTTCGTTGTACGTGTCGGCGCCGTTGACGGTCGACGGCTTGAACGATTTCATCTCCTCGGCGGGCATGAATCCAAGACGTTTTTGCAGCGATGCTGAATAACCGTGAGATTTCCTCCCCTTGCAGCCGATGGTATACAGCGGCTTAGCCGTGCTTTCACCGGCAGCTGCGTATCTCGATCTGTTTCTTGAAAATGTGGTGTACCAGAAAAATCCGTAAGCCTTAACGTTGAATGTCCGAGCAAAGAAAGGAGCAAACCAGCGGGCCGAGCGGCAGCAATGAAAATGGGCCGATGCGTTTTCCGCGAACGGGATGTTCATTTGCTCCCACTCGTACGGAGAGAATTGTTCTGGAAAAGCAACAGTCGCGAACATCGGGCCGTACATTCCCGAATGTCCGACGAAATGGAAC
>JABFSB010000314.1 GCA_013140875.1 Acidobacteriota bacterium | reverse complement strand
CACGGGTCGTTCGCGGAGCGATCAGCGCGGCAAAGAATCGGGGCGAGGACGTTGCGCTTTTTACTTCGTCGGTCGAGCAGACGGACGAGAAACGAGCCGCTTACGCTAAGGTGTTTCAACTTTACGAAGAGCGATTGAATCGTGCGAACGCTCTCGATTTTGACGACCTGCTGATCAAAACGGTCAAGCTTTTGCGATCCTCTCCCGAGACGCGTGAAAAGTACAATAGCCGCTACAAGTACATCCTTGTCGATGAGTATCAGGACACGAATTCGCTTCAGCTTGCACTTGTCACCTTTCTGACCGAAAAGCAGCAGAACATTTGCGTGGTGGGCGACGATGCACAGAGTATTTACGGGTTTCGCCAGGCCGACATCCGCAACATTCTCGAATTCGAAAAACATTTTCCGGACGCGAAAGTAATTTTGCTCGAACAGAATTATCGCTCCACGCAAACAATTCTCGATGCGGCCCACGCCATTATTGAGAACAATGTAAATCAAAAGAAGAAAAAGCTCTGGACCAACAACGACGGCGGCGAACGGCTGATGTACTTTCAGGCCACCGACTCCGACGCGGAAGGAAGATTCGTCGCGTTGCGGATCGAAGATCACCGCCGTCGCGACGCAAGCAAGCGGATCGCCGTGCTGTATCGCACGAACGCCCAGTCGCGCGTTTTCGAGGAATCGCTCCGGCGATTACGGATCGATTACAACATAGTCGGCGGTTTCTCGTTTTATGAACGGGCCGAGGTGAAGGACATAGTAGCTTACCTAAAATTGGCGCTGAACCCGGCGGATGACATTGCGCTGCTGCGTGTTATCAACACTCCGACCAGAGGCATCGGAAAGTCGTCGCTCGATGAACTCATCTTGACGGCTCAAAAGATCAACGGATCGATCTGGGACTCGATCACGTCGCTCACGGACTCGCAAAGCGCCTATCAACCGAGCCTGTCACCACGCGGCCGGACGGCTGTGCTCGGTTTTAAGAATACGATCGATAAACTGCGAGCGAAAACCGAGGCGGCGGCTGATTCGGACAAACCGGTTTCCGATGTTGTGATCGCGGCGATAGACGACAGCGGATATTCGCTGATGCTGCGGACGGAAAACACGGACGAGGCCGAGGCTCGACTTGAAAATCTCGAAGAACTTGTGAACGCCGCAGTCGATTACGACCGCTCGCCTGAAGGCGGCTTGCGGGATTTCATCGATCACGCCGCTTTGACCGCGGATACCGACAAGTACGATTCGAATGCCGGAGTCACTTTAATGACCGCTCATTCGGCAAAGGGCCTGGAGTTTCCAATTGTTTTTATAGTCGGACTTGAGGACGGCATTTTCCCGCACTCGCGAAGCATAAACGACGCGAAGGAGCTGGAAGAAGAACGTCGACTGGCTTACGTCGCGATCACTCGGGCCGAAGAGCTCTTGTATGTGACCCACTCAATGCGGCGGCGTGTCTACGGCGAAGAAATGGCGGCCGAGCCTTCGCAGTTTTTAAACGAGCTCCCACTGGAGTCGATCGACGATCTTTCTCGCGGACCGTCGTGGCTGTCGTTCGCCCGCGGCTCGACCAAACAGGAAAGCAAATATGCGGTCGCCGCTCTTCGCGGTCATACGCCGCCGCCCGAAAAACCGAGGAACCTTTATACGGGAAAGACGTACAACAGCTCTGACGCGATTGCCGAATTCTCTAAGAAGAAAGAGGGAAGCACCGGAGCGGGCGGCGATCGGATTCAGGCCAACAAGCCTGTCTTGCAACAGGAAACCAGTGTAGACAAGCCGCTCAAGGGGTTCGACAAACTTCGGGCGCTTGCGTCGGAACCGGTCCGAGAATCCAGAGTTGAACTGGACGATGACGGGGCGATAATCGCGGGTTCGCATGTCCGGCATTCGAAATACGGCAAGGGACTGGTGCTTCGACGCGAAGGTACCGGCGATAATGTAAAACTAACCGTCAGCTTTCCCGGATTTGGCATGAAGAAACTGATCGAGAAGTTCGCTAATTTGCAAAAAGCCTGATTGCAGAACGTCAAGTGTTACGAGAGGAGCTTCCGCCAGGTGAAGAACATATGAAGAATAAATTTACGTTGTTGCTGGTCGGTTCGATAATATTAATGACTGTTCTTGGCTGCAGTATGATCAGGTCCAGCAAAAGATCGGAAACTCCGGCAGAGAAGGAGAAGACGACGACCGATAAGGTGGTTGATACGACGGTGGGCCGGTCGAAGATCGGAGTTCCCGAATGCGACGAGGTCGTGGACGCGATCGAGCTCGAGCTAAACAGCAGCGACGACAATTTTGCGGTCAAAACGGTAAAGGCGACGTTCCTGAACCGCATCAAGGACGGCATCCGCGAAAGTTACGAAAAGAATCCCGAGGACAAAGTAGAACTCGCGAAGACATGCAGGGAATTTAAGATACAATTCGATAAATACAAGGCAGAAGAAGAAAACAAGAAGTAGCAGGATTTTTTTCGGTGTCGGTAAAGTTTAAGCCCGTTTCGTTTTGAACGGGCTTTTTTATTTATCCGATCTGCCGAAAGATACAATTTGAAGAGCGGTTTTCGGCAATAGACCTTCCAGTTTTCGTCCTTACCGTGTGGTTGATAAAGCTGTTATGGAGGTGCCGTTATGCCGTTCGATCCTAAGATTTTGCCGCCGGGCGTTTACACCGAATTTAAGAAAGGCCCAAAGTATTGGCCGCTGGTCGTGCAAAGGGACATGGAAGCTTATATTTTCGACCTTACGAAGTTAACAGACATTATCTTTTATCTTCATCACCCCGAACGGATCGGGAATCCGCTGAAGCCACACGAATCGAAATTGATCAATCAATGGAAGGCCTTTCGGACCACCATCACGCCTTGGGTGGAACAAAAAAGGAGTGCTTTGTACGCCGGCCCCAGAGGTTGCTGGCCTTGTGGAATAGAGGGGACTGATGTAGGTCCGTAAGAGGTTTAAAGCCGAACTAGCCAAGATGATATCTTGGCTAGTCGATTACATGGTTGTGTGGGCAAGCGATTAAACGCTCATGATCTCGTGTTCTTTGTTTTTGGCGAGTTCATCTATTTTTGCGATGTGCGTGTTGGTGATCTTCTGAACTTCTTCAAGGCCACGCTTCTCGTCGTCCTCGGAAACTTCCTTATCCTTGAGCATTTTCTTCAATACGTCGTTTGAGCTGTGGCGAATATTTCGCACGGCGACTCGATGCTCTTCGGCGATCTCGTGTATTTGTTTTGCGAACTGCTTGCGGCGTTCCTCGTTCAACGCGGGAACCGTCAGGCGGATGATCTTGCCGTCGTTAGAAGGGTTCATGCCGAGGTTTGCGGCGGTTATAGCCTTTTCCACGGCAGCCATCTGAGTGGCGTCCCAGGGTTGGACGGTGAGCAGTTGCGGCTCGGGTACGGCCACCGAAGCCATTTGGCTGAGCGGCGTCGGAGTGCCGTAATAATCGACCATCACCGAATCGAGAATTCCGACTGTCGCCCGACCGGTGCGGACGTTTCCCAGCTTTCTCTTAAAATCCTCTATCACTGCCTCCATCTTGGGCTTTGCAGTATTTGTTACACTCTCAACGCTCATATACTCAATTAAACTATAGGATTAAGATCCCGCAGTGGTTGCATTGCCGCCGACCGTGACCAGTGTTCCGATCGTCAAATCGCCTTCGACCGCCTTCATGATATTGCCGTTTTGGGTCATGTTAAACACCATGATCGGCAGGTTATTGTCCATGCACAGAGAAATGGCCGAGGCGTCCATAACTTTGAGCTGTTTCTCCAGAACCTCTTGATAAGAAATTTTTTCGAAACGCTTCGCCGACGGATCTTTCATCGGGTCGGCGGTATAAATTCCGTCGACTTTTGTCGCTTTGAATATTACTTCGGCACCGATCTCGCAGGCGCGTAAGGCGGCCGCCGAATCGGTCGTAAAATAAGGATTTCCGGTGCCCGCAGCGAAGATCACGACACGTTTTTTTTCAAGGTGACGGATGGCGCGGCGGCGTATAAACGGCTCGGCCAACTGCGGAATGTCGATCGCGGACATTACGCGGGTAAATACATCCTGCTTCTCGAGTGCATCCTGCAAGACGACGGCGCTCATAACAGTTGCGAGCATGCCGATATAATCTGCTGCTCCGCGGTCCATATTTCCCGCCGACTTGGAAACGCCGCGGAATATGTTGCCTCCGCCGACGACGATGGCGACCTCGATGTCGAGGTCGTGCACCGCCTTGATTTCTTTTGCGACCGACTCGGCAACCGCCGTGTCGATGCCGTAATTCTGGCCGCCCATCAGGGCTTCACCGGAAAGTTTTAGAAGGATGCGCTTGTACATAAAAAGGTTACGAGTTCCAAATTCCAAGTTCCGAGTTAGAACGGTCTCAACTTGGAACTCGAAACTTCGAACTTATCAACCGACCATCGAAGCGACTTCGGCGGCGAAATCGTCCGCCTTTTTCTCGATGCCTTCGCCCATTTTGTAACGGGTGAAGCGGCGGATCGAGATGTTTTCCTTGATCGACGCGATCTTTGCCGTTACGAGTTCGCCGATGGTCTGGCTCGGGTCTTTTACAAAGGGCTGATCGATCAGGACGTTGTCCTCGTAGAACTTGTTCAGGCGGCCCTCGATGATCTTTGCAAGAACTTCGTCCGGTTTGCCGGCGTTCTTGGGATCGTTCTTGAGCTGCTCCATCAGAATTTCACGTTCTTTATCAAGCTCGCCGGCCGGAACGTCCGCACGGGTAGCGAAACGCGGATCGGTCGCAGCGATGTGCATTGCTACGTCTTTCACAAGCTGCTGAAACTCTTCGCCGCGGGCAACGAAATCGCTTTCGCAGTTGATCTCGACCAGCACGCCGACCTTGCCGCCCATGTGGATATATGATCCGACAACGCCTTCGGCCGTGACGCGGCCCGCTTTTTTGCCGGCGGTCGCCATGCCCTTCTTTCTCAATATTTCGATCGCTGTACTTTCGTCGCCGTTTGCTTCGGTCAACGCATTTTTGCAATCGATCATTCCTGCTCCGGTCTTTTCACGGAGTGATTTAACTGAACTTGCTGTGATCTCTGCCATTATATTGCTCCAATAAAATTACGTTTAGAGTTCAAGATTTAGCTTGCCTCTTTTGACTTATAAAAAAGCGTAGCCTATTCGTATCAAACGGAAACGGCTACGCTTTCAAAATTATGAAAAAATCTAGCTTGCGGATGCTTCCGTAGCGTCTTCTGTTTTTGGCGCTTCAGCCTCTTCCGGCGTTTCGGCCGCAGGCGATGTTTCGGCTGCAGTTTCCGTTTCGGGCTGCTCGGCCGCTACTGGCGCATCCGAACTCTCGGCGTCCGCATCGGCCGGCGGTGGCAGGCTGTCGCCCGCGACTTCCGTTTCATCTCCCGTTTCCGCAACCGCGACGCGGCCTTCGGTGGCGACCTGCTGGCCTTCCAAAATGGCGTCAGCGATGCGAGATGCAAAAAGCCTTATCGCACGAAGAGCGTCGTCGTTACCCGGAATTACCTGGTCGATCCCTTCCGGTGAGCAGTTCGTATCAACTACCGCGACGATCGGAATGCCTAAACGATTTGCTTCCTTAACCGCGATGTCTTCCTTGCGGACATCGATGATGAAAAGCATATCCGGCTTGCCGCCCATTTCTTTGATTCCGGCAAGATTGCGCATCAGGCTTTCGTGTTCGCGATCGAGTTTCAGACGCTCTTTTTTCGTGAGCATCTCGAAACGGCCGTCTTCGCGCATTGTTTCGATCTCTTTGAGTTTGTTGATCGATTTCTTTACCGTTTCGTAGTTCGTCAAAAGACCGCCGAGCCAACGGTTGTTAATGTAATACTGCCCGCAGCGTTCCGCTTCTTCCTTGATCGCGTCCTGAGCCTGACGTTTGGTGCCGACGAACAGGACCTTTTGATTGGGCCGTTCGGTCAGCGATTCGGTAACGTAATTGAGGGCGTCGCGGAAAAGCTTCTGCGTTTTCTGGAGGTCGATAATGTAAATACCGTTGCGTTCGCCGAAGATGTATTCCTTCATCTTCGGGTTCCAACGGCGGACCTGGTGTCCAAAGTGAACTCCTGCTTCGAGGAGTTCTTTCATCGTAACTGTTGCCAAAACTTATTTCTCCTTGGTTTATGTACTCACGGCCGCTTCAAATGAACCAACAGCGACCGCAATGGTTTTTAATTGTTAATTGTAAATTGAATGATTGTTAATTGGTTTATTTGACCCAATTAACAATTTCGCAAAGTACAATTGACAATTATCTCTTCGAGAATTGGAATCTCGCGCGGGCGCCTTTCTGGCCGTATTTCTTACGCTCTTTCTGACGCGGGTCGCGAGTGATCAGGCCCGCCTTTTTCAAGGTCGGGCGAAGATCGGCGTTGTATTCCATCAAGGCGCGTGTGATGCCATGGCGAACCGCACCGGCCTGTCCGGCTGTTCCGCCGCCATCGACGTTCACGAGAATGTCGAATTTTGCCGCCGTATCCGTCAAACGGAGCGGCTGGCGAATGATCATCTGCAACGCTTCGTTCGGGAAGTATGAGTTGAACTCACGCTTGTTTACAATGATGTTGCCCGTACCGGGACGCAGGTAAACGCGTGCTGTCGAAGTCTTTCTGCGGCCGGTGCCGTAATATTGAATGTCAGCCATAAACTTAATGAATAATGGATAGTTGATAGCGGAAAATGGAAGCCAAAACACTGTCCATTATCCATTGTCCGTCATCAGTTATATCTCGATCGCCTCCGGTTTTTGGGCCGTGTGCCGGTGGTCGGCGTCGGCGTAAACCTTTAATTTCTTTGCCATCGCTTTGCCGAGTTTCGATTTCGGCAGCATGCCTTTGACGGCGAGTTCGATGACTTTTTCGGGCTTTTTCTCGAACATTTCCTTTACAGTCGTTTCACGCAAACCGCCCGGATAAAGCGTGTGGCGATAATAGACCTTCTGATCGTCCTTGGTGCCGGTAAACTTTGCATGGCGGGCGTTTATCACGATCACGTGATCGCCCATATCCATGAACGGCGTCCACGCCGGATTGTTCTTGCCGGAAAGCATCCGGGCCACTTCCGTAGCCAGGCGCCCTACTGTTTTATCTTTGGCGTCAACGATCAGCCACTTGCGGCCGTCGGCCAAACCCTTTCCACTCGGAAAATAAGTACTCATAGAATGCTCACACTGATAGCGTTCTTCGCAAGAAAGCGAACTCACAGAGTATCGAAAACGCCAACTAAGGTCAAGTTCAGTTCGAGGCTCCGCCGCCAATCGGCCCACGGCCTCGTGCCCGGGCGTTTTGTAATCGTCCTCGCCCGCTCATACGCCGAAGCTCCAAACCAAGTCAGCGAAATTTTTTTCCAACTGTCCCAGCCTGGGACAGTCCTGGGACAGTCACTTTCAGCCGTAACTATCTTTATTCGTTTACTTAGCGAGTTTTCCACAGCGGTGTCCCGCTGTCCCACCACTTTTTTGCTTAAAGGTCGCCAAGCCGAACAAAAATTGCGTCAATTTTCAAATATCCGGTCTTTCGACCAGGAGAGCAGTATAACGCACCTTGCGTGAATCGCAAAGAGTTTTATGGATGGGACAAAAGGGAAAAATTCAACCGATTTTCACGGCGAGCATAATGCCGATAATTGTCTTGGCGTCCTCGATTTCGCCGTGTTTGACCATTTCGAGAAGATCGGCCAACGGATGCCGTTCGACGGTGAGGATTTCGTCGGCTTCGAGGTTTTGGGTGGTTTCGGTTAGGCCGGTTGCGAGGTAGAGGTGCATTTTTTCGGTCAGGAAGCCGGGCGAGACGTAAAACTCGCAAAGTTTCTCGACCTTTGCGGCCGTGACGCCGATCTCTTCCTCAAGCTCCCGCCGTGCCCCGACTTCGGGATCTTCACCCTTATTCAGCGTCCCGGCGCAGATCTCGAGCAAATATTTCCCCGCCGCATGCCGATACTGCCGCACAAGCGCGACCGTCCCGTCATCAAAAACCGGAATCACAACCGCACTGCCTTTGTGAACGACGATCTCGCGCTTGTATGTGATTTCACCATCGCGGATCGAGTCAATACGAATGTCGAAGACCTTGCCGCCATAGATTCGGTCGGAGCTTAGTAACTCAGGAGAGTTTGCCATTTATTTGATGGTAGACAGTTACGGCTCGCGAGGCTAGCGCCGACGGAACGGTCACCCGGTATGGGCGTTTCGCAAAATAGTCGGGAATATGCACGACGCGGGCGCCGATTTTCTCAAGCATCAACGCGATGGTTTCATCGTCGGCGGTTTCGACGCGAAGCCGGCTGCAAGCCCGATCGACCGCGTGGCGAAGTCGGTCAAGAGCCATTTCGCGATCAGCCAGCTTGTGCCCGCGGGCCTGGAATTCGCCGAGAGCGTAAAGCAGCACCTCCTCCGGCGAAGCGGACGCAGACGGTCTATCGAAAAGCGATGGCTGGGCGGTCGATGGCATAGAAGACACTTCGATTTTAGCACGGCAGCGGCTGTCGAGAACGACCATTGGAATAACTGATTACGTCGTGTGCGGCTTTGACGAATATTCCTTTCTTGTCGCCAAAGGCGACTGATACTAAAGCCTGGGGTGGAGCAACGCGGAACCCCAGGCTGTCTCGAAAGTTTTTGGCTCGCTGTAGGCGAGCAACCCCATCGGGCCGACGTATTCGTCGCCTACAGCGACGCGGCATTCCACTGCATCCACCCTGGGGTTGCATTCGCTGCCGCTCATGCCACCCCAGGCTTTAATATCCGTCGCCATAGGCGACAAGAAGGCGTTCTGAAACCTTGCACACGAGGTTAATGACTATGACGGTTTTTGCGGCTGGTCATTTCGCGGGTTTGATGTAGAATTGCGGCGATGATGAAAACAATATTCGACGCGAACACGCATAGCGAACTGATAGACCGGATCGATAGGCTGGGGCCGGATACCGAGCGGCAGTGGGGCAAGATGACGCCTTCGCAGATGATGGAGCATACGGCACGGGCTTTGGAAATGGCGACGGGCAGGAAGCC
>JABFSB010000008.1 GCA_013140875.1 Acidobacteriota bacterium | reverse complement strand
GTTCGAGAGCGAGCGTATCGATCGGTTCCGAATGATCGCCCGATTGCGAGGCGAGCGAACCCGCCGAGATGCCGTCAGCCGCGACCTTCACCCGGTCGCCGTCGAAGCCGCGAATAACCGGCCGCGAAGCCCCGGGACCCGCCGACCGCTTTGAAACACCGGCTTCGTTATCGAGCACGTCGCCAAGACCCACGGAGGCTCGGGCCGCAATCTCGTTTGAGCCTACGGTGCTGACCGATTCGATCGCCTCAAAGGTCGATTGCTCCGTTCCGCTCGCGGTGACCGTGACGTTTTCTTCCAGTCCCGTTAATCGAAGCTCAAAGTCCTGCGTCACGGAAGCCGAGTTTTGAGCGAGCGTGACCTTTTGCTTTTCGTCGGCAAAGCCTTCCTGGTGTACGACCAGCGTGTAAGTGCCTGGCGGCAGGCCGGCAAACTTGTACGATCCGTTCTGGTCGGTGACCACCGCACGGTTGAGTTCGACGATCCGAACGGACACGTCATGAAGCGCGGCGTCTACGCTAACTGCCTTAACCGTGCCCGTGATGGTGCCTGCATTCTGACCAAAACAAATGCTGACCGCCAGAAAAAGTATTAGGGAAAGTCCAAAAATTCTTTTCATGATTGCAACCTCGAAATCTCTCAGCTTCTTTGCCGAAGCATGTGCTCAAAACCCGCACGTAAATGCGATAAGTGACTCAAACCCTCGATGGGGTTTGACAAAAATCGACTTGGAGTTTGTTTAGCTAGGAAAGTTCCGGAGGATGAAAAGGTGGACTCTTAGGTCGGAAAAGACCGCTCGCGGTCGCGAAGGGTATTAGCGGAAGCTTTTGAAGCGCGACTGGAGAGCGAAATTCCGATAGCCGGTCGAACAACGCGTTGTATTGCACGGCGTCGTGACCGAGGTTAGGTACTTGCTGGTTCTTGCGGTTGCTCTCACTACAGAGTACAAGATATTTGCACGGGTCGTCATGACCACCATCTTTTGACGAGACGGACAAGACGTCCGTTGATGGGTGATTGAGGCATATGGCGCCATGAGCCCCGAATTCGGCGAGAAAAAAGACGAGAAATAATGCCGCCAGAAGGCGTCTCTTGGTCCGTGTTGTAAAAAGAAAGCTACTCACCGCAGTATTCAGAGTGTAGCCGGTTTTGAAATGCCGCACAAGACGTTAAGCCGTTTCGGCGGCATTCTAATAAAAGACGCGTCGAGAGTTTGGCGTTCGGCAACGGCGGACATAAAATCGCATTGTCGATGAAAACTCTTCTCATCATGCGTCACGCGAAATCGAATTGGGACGACGCATCGCTGGCGGATTTCGACCGTCCGCTGAACGACCGCGGACTCCGGACGGCGCCGTTTATGGGTGAGCTGATGACAAGCCGGGACATTCGACCGGACCTCGTCATAGGTTCACCGGCGAAACGCGCGATGCAGACCGCGTTGCTGGTGAAAGACTCGGCCGGCCTGAACTGCCCTATCCAATTCAATGAGCGCATTTACGAAGCCAGTCCACTAACTCTTCACGGAGTTGTCTCGGAACTTTCCGACGAGTATTCATCGGTGCTTCTGGTCGGTCACAATCCGGGAATGGAAGGATTTATTCGTTACCTGACCGGCCGCATTGAACCGATGCCGACCGCCGCGCTTGCCGTAATCGAACTCGATGCCGAAAGCTGGTCCGATCTGACCGGCGAAACCGGCCGCCTTACAGCCATTTACCGCCCAAAGGATGAAATGAAAGTGTCGGAAATAGCCCTTTGAATTTAACCTTACTGTAACATTCCGTTCATCTCCAGTTCATTTTCAGCCCCTAGACTGTCGCTTATCCTGTTCAGATTGCTTACAATTCCGTCCTGAAACCACCGTATGCAGCAACACATTCTCATCGTCGAAGATGATGCCGATATTGCGGAAAGCCTGCACTACAACTTTAAGCGCGAGGGCTTTCGGTCGACGATCGCCGAATCCGGAGAAAAGGGTTTGCGGATCGCCCTTGACGATAAGGCGACGCCGTCGCTGATCATCCTCGACCTGATGCTTCCGGGAATGAGCGGAATGGAGCTCTGCCGCCGCCTGAGACGCGAACAACTTACCGAAAAAACTCCGATCATTATGCTGACGGCCAAAGCGGCCGAAACGGACAAGATCGCCGGTCTCGACACCGGAGCCGACGATTATGTCGTCAAACCGTTTTCGGTAAAAGAAGTGATCGCCCGCGTCCGCGCCGTGCTGCGACGGGCGGAAAAAGAGGCTTCGCCGCGTTACGAGGATAAAGGATTACTCGTGGATTTCGAGGATATGCGGGTCAAATGCGGAACCGACGATGTTCGTCTGACGCGAAAGGAATTTGCCCTGCTTGAGCACCTCATCAAAAATTTGGGCCGTGTTGCAACGCGTCAGCAGCTTCTCGATAATGTTTGGGGCTACAGTTATTTTGGCGACACGCGAACGCTGGATGTACATATTCGCCGCCTTCGTCAAAAAATGGGTAATTGCTCGACCCGGATCGAAACCGTTGTCGGCGTCGGTTACCGGTTTATAGGTTCAAATTGATCTCAAGCAATTCAATCACTTCCGGGAACGGCGCTTCTATCGAAAGGCGCGAAGGGACGGAGGTGTCTTCGCTGAACATTCTCCGCACGCTGCTCGAAGCAAATCGTGAAAGCGTTATCGTCGTCGACGAAGGCCGGCGAATAGTCGCGGCGAACCGTGCGGCGGATTCCGCCTTGACTCGGCAGGATATGCCGATGCACGGACGCCGATTGAGCGAAGTAATCCGTGACCTGTCGCTGCACGAGGCTTTCAGCCGCGCGCTCGACGATAAGGTGTCGTCCGACGTAAAAATGGACTTCATCGGCAGCGGCAAACGCAGTTTCGACATCCATGTTTCACCGATCGACCTCGACGGGTCGACTCACGCCGTCGGCGTTTTTTACGACGTGACCCAGGTCGAACGCCTTGAAAAGATACGCCAGGAATTTCTTTCCAATATTTCGCACGAATTAAGAACGCCGTTGACCTCGATCATGGCCTTCGTCGAAACGCTCGAAGACGGTGCGATAGACGACCGAGACAACAACCGCCGCTTTTTAGGTGTTATCCGCCGCAATGCCGAAAGAATGCATGAGCTGATCGCCGACATTCTCGAGCTTTCGATGATCGAGTCCGGCAATGTCTCGATCCAGACAAAACAGGTCCGCTTGAAGGGCCTTGTCGACGAGGTCTTCACTGCACTATCGTCAAAAGCCGCGGACCGCGAAATAACTCTGATCAACCGCATCTCGCCCGCCGCGAAAGCCCAGGCCGATCCCGTGCGGCTTGAACAAATGCTGACAAATCTGATCGACAACGCGATCAAGTTCAATCGTCCGGGCGGCAGTGTAACGCTTACGGCCGTCGAATCAGACGAAAAGGCCTCGATCTCCGTCACCGACACCGGTGAAGGCATTCTTCCCGATCACCTTCCGCGTGTTTTTGAACGCTTTTACCGTGCCGACCGCGGCCGCACCCGCGAGATCGGCGGCACCGGACTCGGCCTTGCCATCGTCAAACATCTTGCACGCCTTCACGGCGGCGAAGTTTCGGTCAACTCAACGCCGAGCCACGGTACGGTTTTCACTATCGAACTCCCTGCATAACAAAGTCTTATACGGTCGATTGTTTTTCTTCACATCAAAATGCCCGATGTGTTATAATAAGGGCATATTTGAAAGAGCGCGCGTATTCGTCGAAACGGCTTTCCAGAGTAAAGCCGGGCCAATTCAAACACCCCTAATTTTGCTTAGGTTCTAAACGGAGATCGTTCTATGGAACTGCTGAAGGGACAAAAGGTTGCATATCCAAGCCAAGGGGTTTGCATGGTGGAGAATATCGAAAGCAAACGGATCGGCGAAAATTCGATCAGCTTTTACGCTCTGCGTGTTCTGAATGATAACTCTATCATTCTGGTCCCGATGGCCAATGCCGAAAGTGTCGGCATTCGTCCGATCATTTCTTCCATACAATGCAAGAAATTGATAAAGCAGTTGTCGGCTGATTTTGAAGCCGTGTCGACCGACTGGAAAACGCGTTCGCGCGGTTTTGCGGAACAGCTTCAATCAGGCGACGTTTTCGAAGCGGCCGATGTTCTAAAGAAACTCACCTTTCTCGGCCATGAGAAAAAACTCTCGTTCCGCGAGCAAACCCTGCTGGAAAAAGCCAAGTTCCTGATAGTGTCGGAAATAACCAACGCCGACCGCGCCGATGAAACCAAATTGCGTTCCGAAATCGAACTTCTCGTGGAATCGGCATGCGAAAAACATATACTCACGCAGCCCAAAGTAATGTCCGCAGCCGTGCATTAAGCGGTCAACAAAACCTTTAACAGAGCTGCCTCCGATCAAGCCGTTACGGTGCCTTTGTGGCTCCGCCTTCTCGTCTTTGCGGGACATTTCCTAATTTCTCTGCTTTAAATCTCGACGGGCCTTGAATAACTCGCCCTGACGACCGTCTTTATATTCCCCCGAACGTGAAAATCGCCCTCGATCTCGGCCTTCATTGGATCGCATGCCTTTACGAAATCTTCAAGAATGATATTGATCACGTGCTCATGAAACACTTTCACCTCACGGAAAGAGTTTATATAGAGCTTAAGGCTTTTCAGTTCGATGCAGCGCTCGTTCGGGACGTATTTCAATCTGATCACGGCAAAATCCGGAAAGTCGGAAAACGGGCAGATCGCCGTAAATTCCGGCATTTCGAACTCGACCCAAATTTCTTTGCCCGGAAATTCGTAAGCAAAAGTATCGAGCGGGTACAAACCCATCTCGTCTCTCGGCGTTGGGCGGATATCAAGCTGCTGCAGATTCTCAGGCTGCAGCTTCGTTTCGTTTGACATAATGCTTTTTTGTACTGAAGCGGTGGGCGGCGGCAAGATCGTTTATGCCGAGCCCGCGAAGGTCGCGGAGCAGGTGCACGAAGATCTCAGCCGTCGCCTTTGCGTCCGGGCCGGCACGATGGTGGTTGATCAGTTCGACCGAGAAATGTTCGGCCAGCGTTTTGAGTTTATGGTTCTCGACCAACGGAAGCAGTTTTCTGGAAAGATGTACCGTGCACAAGGACGGGTTGGCTATACGGTAGTCTTCATAGACCTTTCCGATCTCGTAATTGAGAAACGCCATATCAAATTGTGCATTGTGCGCCACAAGTACCGAATCACCGACAAAATCCAAAAACCTGGGCACGACCTCGCCAAATGGCGGCGCCGATCTCACCATCTCATTGCTGATACCCGTGAGGCCGCTGATGAACGGCGGGACCGATTCGCCCGGATCGACCAACGAATGAAACTCGTCAACGATCGCTCCGTTTTTTACCAGATACGCTCCGATTTCGATTATCCGGCACGGCGGCGCCTTTGCGCCGGTAGTCTCCAGATCGAAAACGACGAATCCCGCATCGTCCAAACGCAGGGTCGCCTGGTCCGACTCGACCAACTCGACAGTCTCGTCATCAAGCCGAAGCCGCGGGTCGCGGTCGATCAAGTCGCCGACCAGTAATTTCGCAAAACCCGCGTCCGGCTTTCTGATCCGCATCACATATTCGACAACCCGAACCGCCGACGCACGCCCGCCAAGCGAGGCAAGAAGATCGATTGTCGAATTGATCAATAACGATTCGGAAACAAGATTTGGGTAAGGCGGCATCAGCATTTTATTCTAACTTTATTTGTACTAAACAACCAAAAGGAAGCGTATCCCGTCTCCGATCAAAATTGTAAATTGTAAATTTTTAATTGTTAATTGGCTTTTTAGAAACATCTGAAACTTTAAGTTCCATCACAGCCCTCTTCGAATTACGCGATTTACGAAATACTTCGTAAACTGGCGTACAACGTTTCCCCTCTTGTTCCTCTTATTCCGTGATCGGATTTTTTAATCATCGGACGGACAAGAAAAGAAGAACAAAGAAACACGAAGGGAAAATTGCCAAAAGGACTTAACATGAATTCCGATCAAGTTCTTACACATTTTCGAGAAACGGACGCGCTTCTCGAGGGACACTTCGTTCTTTCGAGCGGCCTGCACAGCGGACAATATCTACAATGCGCTCTTGCTCTGCAATTTCCATCCGACGCTTCGCGTTTTGGTAAGGCGATCGCGGAACGCCTGCTTGACTCCGCTACTTTAGAAAGCTCGGCACCCGCTTCGGGTGACGACGTGGTGGTCAGCGTGACAAATATCGAGACAGTTGCGTCACCCGCTATTGGAGGCCTGGTGATCGGTTATGCCGTAGCCCAGGCGCTGAACGTCAGATTTATCTGGACCGAGCGGCAGGACGGCAAGATGACGCTGCGACGAGGTTTTACATTAAAGCCAGGCGAACGCATCCTGGTTGTCGAAGACGTGATAACTACAGGCGGCTCGACCCGTGAGTGCATCGCTGCGTTGGAAGAAAATGGCGGCAAGGTCGTTGGCGCGGCCTCGATCATCGATCGCTCAAACGGGGCGGCAGATGTCGGCGTGCCGCGTATTTCGCTCGTCAGCCTCGATGTTCCGGGCTATCAACCCGACTCCTGCCCGATGTGTGCCGCCGGAACGCCGGCCGTCAAGCCGGGAAGCCGATCGGCCGCCTCAAATTAGAAATGCGACGTATCTGCTTTCTTTCAACCGACAATCTGGACGGCTATACTTTTGACGACGACCTCGCCATCGGACCGCTTAAGCGGCTCGGCTGGTCCGTCGATACGATTTCGTGGCGTGATAAGTCAATAGACTGGAATGGATACGAAGCGGTAATTCTTCGCACAACGTGGGATTACCAGCAGGAGCCCGAAGAATTCATTCACGCCCTGGCGGCGATCGACGCGTCTTCCGCACGCCTCGAAAATCCGCTCGACATGGTTCGTTGGAATTTGAGCAAAAAGTACCTTCGCGATATCGAAGGGCGCGGCTGCCGTATCGTTCCGACAATTTGGAATCAAACGTACACCGAAGAATACTTTAGCCGCTGGCGCCAATTGCTGGGCACGGACGAACTGATAATCAAACCGCTGATCAGCGCGACGGCTCAACACACATATCGTTTGAAACGATATGACGATTCGCTTGCCGAAACTTTTCGCACCCGCGACTTTATGGTACAGCCGTTCATGCCCGCGATAGTCACTGAGGGCGAATATTCGCTATTCTATTTCGGCGGCGAGTTCAGCCACGCAATAAACAAAGCTCCTAAGGCACAGGATTTTCGCGTTCAGGAAGAGCACGGCGGACTAATAACAGCGTTCGAGCCCGAAGCTCGGCTTCTGAAGGTGGGACGGAAAGCTCTCGCGTTGATTGAGCAAGAGCTGCTTTACGCCCGTGCCGACTTTGTCCGCGACAGCAACGATGAATTCGCTTTGATGGAACTTGAATTGATCGAACCGGCCCTCTATTTTCGAATGGACCCGCGGTCGCCTGAGCTTTTCGCAAAACAATTCGATCGCAGAATGAATGAACTATAAACTCCTGATCCAATACGACGGCACCGACTTTCACGGCTGGCAAGTGCAGGATAACGCCCGGACGATTCAAGGCGAACTCGAACGCGTTATCGGCGCGCTCGAGGACGGACCGGTAAAGGTTGCGGGCTCTGGCCGCACAGACGCCGGCGTGCACGCCGAAGGCCAGGTCGCAAATGTAAAGCTCAACCGCACCTGGACGCCGGAAAAATTGCGCAATGCGATCAACGGCAATCTATGGCGCGATATTCGGATAATAAATGCCGAACGGGCCGATGACGACTTTCACGCCCGATTCTCGGCCAAAGGCAAATCCTATGTCTACCGCACGGTCAACGCGCCCGTGATGTCGCCGTTTTGGCGCAGATTCGCACTGCACGAGACGCGGCCGCTGGACGTTACCCGCATGAACGACGCGGCCCGGTTTATGCTCGGCGAACACGACTGGACGGCGTTTTCGTCCGCCCTTTCCGAAAGTGAGAACAAGGTCCGCAACGTAACCGAATGCGCGGTCGAATCGGTTTGGGACCGCCGGGCGAATACAAACATAATCGAGTTTCAGATAAGAGCGAACGGCTTTTTACGATACATGGTCCGATCGATAATGGGCACGCTGCTCGAGGTCGGGCGTGGTGAAAAAGATTCTGATACAATTCAGGCTGCCTTGATAAACGGCGACCGAAACCTGGCCGGCCAAACTGCTCCGGCAAACGGTTTGTCGCTCATAAAGGTCGATTACAATTGACGCGTCCGACAAACTTTAATTTGTCGAACATTTTCTATGCTGATCTATCACATCGTTTTGCCCGAAGTCTGGGCAGCGGCCAAAGATAAAACATTCTATGAAGCCGCAAGCCTCGCGGCCGAAGGCTTTATCCACTGCAGCTACGCCGACCAGCTTGACGGCGTGGTCGAACGTTATTACAGCGGCATGGAAAAGGTCGTAATCCTGACCATCGACGCAAACAAACTGACATCGCCGCTCGTCAGCGAGCCATCGACAAACAACGAAGCGTACCCGCACATTTACGGCCCGATCAACACCGATGCCGTAACACAGGCAGAAACACGAGCGGTAGCGAGTGTGCCCGCTAACGCATAGCCACCTTTTTCCAGATGCACGAACGCTTCGCACAAGTGATCGAACCCGGCTCGGAAGAAGCCACACTGCTGGCCGCGATCGACCACGCCCGGCTGCCGCGCCACATCGCGGTCATAATGGACGGCAACGGCCGATGGGCAAAGATGCGGGGCAAACCGAGAATCTTCGGTCACAAGGCCGGTGCCGAGTCCGTCCGAAGCATCCTCGACACCTGCGCCCGCCTCAACATCGAAGCCGTCACGCTGTACGCCTTTTCCACCGAAAACTGGAAACGCCCAAAGGCGGAAGTCTCGGGCCTGATGTCGATGCTGAAACGATACATCCGCAGTGAAATGGGCGAGGTCAAATCGAATAACATCCGCTTTCAGGCGATCGGCAACATTGCTGGCTTGTCCGAAGGCGTGCAAAAAGAAATTGCTTGGGCAATGAACCATACCTCGGCAAAC
>JABFSB010000177.1 GCA_013140875.1 Acidobacteriota bacterium | reverse complement strand
GACACAACCCCGCTCCCGGTTTACCAATGGAACCGCGAAGAAGGTGCAGGTTGACGATGTCCTGAATCGTCGCGACCGCTTCGCGATGCTGCGTCACGCCCATCGCCCAGCAAGTTATTATTTTGTCCGCCGACATTATCATCCCGGCGGCTTCGGCTATCCGTTTGCGATTGAGTCCGGATGCTTCAAGAATATCGTCCCAACCGGTGGCGTCGAGCATCGCGATCAACTCATCGTAACCGTCGGTTTTTGCCTCGATAAAATCGTTGTCGAAAACCGTTCCAGGCTTTTCCCGCTCCCGTTCGAGCATCGTTTTCATCAGGCCTTTCAACACGGCCATGTCGCCGCCGATTCTCAACGGCAGATGAATATCGGCCAGCTTGATCGGGCTGAAACCGAGGATCGAAAGCGGATTTCCATGCTGGGGATTGGGATCGACAAAGTTCAGCAGACCGGCCTCGGGCAGCGGGTTGATGGCGATCATTTTGGCACCGGCTTTCTTGGCGGCCTCAAGCGAAGTCAACATTCTCGGCGCGTTCGTGCCGGGATTTTGGCCGATGACGATGACAAGATCGGTCTTTTCAAAATCATCCAAGCGGATGGTCGCTTTGCCCAGTCCGATGGATTCGGCAAGCGCTACGCTAGTCGATTCGTGACACATGTTCGAACAGTCGGGCAGATTGTTTGTGCCGAATTGACGAACAAAGAGCTGATAAAGAAATGCGGCCTCGTTCGACGTACGTCCCGATGTATAAAATACGGCTTCGTCCGGCGAGGCGAGCGCGTTCAGCTTATCGGCGATCGTTTTGAAAGCTTCGGCCCATTCTATCGGTTCGTAGTGCCCGCTTCCATCTCTCAATATCAGCGGTTCGGTCAAGCGGCCCTGATCGTTAAGCCAATGGTCCGGCTGCCGACTCAATTCGCTAATCGAGTATTGAGAGAAAAAATCAGCCCCGATCCGTTTACGCGTCCCTTCGTCGGCCATTGCCTTGGCACCGTTCTCGCAAAATTCCGCAAACGTCCGATGACTCTCGGGGTCGGGCCAGGCACACGACGGACAATCGAAACCTCCGGCCTGATTTATACTCAGCATCCCACGCACGCCGCGAACGACGCCCATCTTGCCGGTCGTAACCTTCAATGCGCTCGTCACAGCCGCAAGTCCCGCGGCAACCGTCTCAGGTTTCGAAACGATCAACTCAGGCGTGTCGGATTTTTGGCCCATAAGCTCTTAATTGTAAATTGAAAATTGAAACATTGTGAATTGGTTGAAAGGATATCTAGTCCCAATTAACGATCGGCCAATTTACAATTGACAATTCGCTGATTCCCGCAATAAATATTGAATCTGTCGTCTCTGACGAATCCGATCAGCGTCATACCGAATTCCCGTGCGAGTTCGACGGCGAGGCTTGACGGTGCCCCGACCGCGGCGAGGATCGGGATTCCGGCCATTAACGCTTTTTGCACGAGTTCAAAACTCGCCCGGCCACTTACCAGCAGGACGCTTTCATCGAGCGGCAAGTCGTCCGAGAGAAATTTTGCCCCTATAACCTTATCGAGAGCATTGTGCCGGCCAACATCCTCGCGGACGATATCGAGGTTTCCCTCGGCGTCGAACAACGCCGATGCGTGAAGGCCGCCGGTTTTGTCGAAAGTCGTCTGAGCCGAGCGCAAGACATTCGGCATCTCGTGAATAAATGCAGAGTCGATTTTAGGGCATTCGGCGGCGGCGATCTTTTGAGTTCCGGTGCTCAACGCTTCGATCGAACTTTTGCCGCAGACGCCGCAGCTTGAAGACGTATAGAAGTGCCGCTGCAATCGTTCAAGATCAACCTCGACGCCGTCAGCAAGATCGACCCGAATTGTGTTCGAGTTCAACGTGCTGGCCCGTTCGAGCGCACCTTTTCCTGTGCCGATCTTTAAACCGCAATGCCGAATCTGCTTGATCTGCTCGAACGAATCGATAATCCCTTCCGTGAACAGAAAACCGGCCGCGAGCTCGGCGTCGTCGCCCGGCGTACGCATTGTGATGGAGATCGCTTTGTGTGTTCCGTCCGCAAATCCCAAACGTATTTCAAGCGGTTCCTCGACCGCAAGCACATCAGCAAACTCGCTCTCGTCTTTCCCCGATTCGACCCGTCGAACGGTGGTTTCGAAAATTGCTGGTGTTGGTTTCACAAACTGATGTTAACAAACAATTAGCCACAGAGGTCACAGAGAACACAGAGAGAAACCAAATATCTCTCTGTGTTCTCGGTGACCTCTGTGGCAAAAATTCCTAAGCCGCCGGAATGATCCTTCCCCGGCATTCGCCCAAACCGATGCGGCGAAAACCTTCGCGTTCGCAAAAGCCTTTCATTATTACTTCGTCGCCGTCTTCGAGAAAGCGGCGCGTTTCGCCGGACGGCAGCGTGAGCGGTTCGGTGCCGCGCCATGTTAGTTCCAGCAGGCAGCCGCGTTCGCTCTTTTCCTTGCCGCTCACGGTGCCGGTCGCCATCAAATCGCCGGTTTGCAGGTTGCAGCCGTTCGAGGCGTGGTGCGCGAGCATTTGGCCGATCGTCCAGTAGAGGTCTTTCGTATTCGAACGGCTTAGGCGGTGCGGTTCGATTTTCTCCGTTCGCATTCGTTCGGTTTGAATGTATACCTCGAGGTTGATGTCGAGGCCGCCGAATTTTTGGTTCTGCTCGTCGTTCAGGTAGTCAAGCAGCTGCGGGTCATCCGGGTCGCGTTCGAATGCTGGCGTTCTGAACGGAGCAAGAGCTTCCATTGTGACGACATATGGCGAAATCGTGGTCGCAAAATTCTTTGCGAGAAACGGCCCGAGCGGCTGGTATTCCCACGCCTGAATGTCGC
>JABFSB010000440.1 GCA_013140875.1 Acidobacteriota bacterium | reverse complement strand
CGACGGCCAATTCAGCCAGTACGTCGCCATTGAAATCGGCGAGAAAATCATCGCTTCCCGTTTCGGTAAAGACGGTGTTGACGATGTGGGTCGGCACGAAATTGTTATAACCGAGGCCCTGATAATTTCTCGAATCGTATGAAGCGTCTCCCAGTAAAAGTACGTAATTCGGCGTCGTCTGCCAGTTCGTCTTCGCGTACTGCAAAAAGTCGCGGATCGACAACGAACTAAGGTCGCCGTAATTAAACTCGTCGTAGATCTCGGAAACATCGACGACCTTTACTGAAATTCCCTGGCCGATGCGGTAATTTGCCCAGTTCTGCGCCTGCGTGATCCAGTTCTTGTGGGCGATTATGATCAACCGCGCCGCATTTGTATTTACCTTCAAGTTAGACGGATCATTTGGGGTGATCGAGGCAGCCGTTTGTAAACCTGTGTCCTCGACCGCAACCATTTGGCGTCCTTTATCGGCCGGCATGCGAACGCTGTAAGTCGCTCCGTCCTGAAAAACGGTGAGGTTTGAATACAAAACGGGTGAACCTTCCGTGGTCATGTCGAAGACGCGAACGTTTTGCGACGTGAAACCTTCGATCTTTGCCAGACGGTAGTTGTCCGTATAAAACTTAATACGGTTTTGACTAGCCAATTGCTTGCGGCGATAGCCGACGCTTATCGAATCGAAAAGGCTGAGGTCCGAAGAAACTCCGACAGCACGCATCACGAGCGAGTTTGCACCCTCGCGAAGAAACGAGGTAGGTACCGTGTACTGATTTGAAAACGCACTGCGCGAATTACCGGTCACGTTGGCCAGCGATTCACCGTTCAGAGTTATCTGAACTACGTGCGGATCGAAAGAATATCCCTGAAACTTTAATTCGACCGTAGATTGAGCGGATGCGAAATCCACCCCCGTAAGAGTGAAATTAAACGTCGTGTTGCCGCTGGTAAAGACCGCCGCTCCCCAATAGTTTTCCGCATCGCCATTCAGCACCTGATTGAGGTAGTTGGTGCGCTGCTTTTGGACAACGGACTGTGCATAACTAGGCGAAGTCACAGTTCCGGACGGAACCCTTGCAACGCGTGTCGCGATCCGTTTTCCGGAGCTTGGACCGGAAACCAGATAGTACATCGCCATGTCGTTTTCAGGCGTATCGACGCCCACGCCATAAAAATCTATATAATCGGCATTGGGGCCGATCAGGATCGCCTGCTCGACTCCTTCGCGATACAACTGCCACAGGCTTGAGTCACCGTTCACGTTAAACCCGGCGGCTTGAAGTTCGGGCTTCGTAACGCGATAAAAACCTTCGCGTCGAACACCGATACGTGCTCCGGGCTGCGATACGACCCATGCGTGGGTGCCCGGATCCGCCGTCGCGGCGTTATCCAGAACTTCCTGCGACAACGCCTTCGACAACTGCAACTCGTTCGAGGTCAGGATTCCCCGCTGTTTGCTCTCGGTACGCTGTTGGCTGAGTTCATCCGATGTTTCGCCACCGACCGCGGCAAGATCCGTAACATATTCGGCCGCGATCGATCGCGAAAACCCGATGTTACCGTCCATCGCAATGTTCTGAACATAATAGATCGAACCCGCACTGCCGTCCTGATCATAAAACGAGTACTTCTCACCCGAAACGCTTCTGGCACCTACAGTTGCCGTCGATCCGAGAATCAGGTCCTGATTAGCCTCGACAGTACCGGAACCATCCATTCGATAGACACGAAACCCGATGTTGTTTGTTTCGACCGACATTTGCCACTCGACCAAAACGCCGTTTCCGTCCGAGGATGCTTTTACCGATCCAAATCTGTTGCCGGTTTCGCCGGTTTCAATCCTTGGGACCTTCGTTTCCGCTGTCTTTCTTCCCCGCTGCGCGATCAAGGGGGTTGACGAAGCGCACAAAAAAGCCGTAATCAGGCTTAGCGAGATAATTCGTTTCATTTAATACTTACTCCTGAGCGTTGGGAACAACTGCATATAAGGCGGCTGTTACCGATAAATCTACTATTTTTCGGCAGTATTGCCAATGTTTTTTTCTGATTCGGGTTGGACGGGAGCGAATTTAGTCCCTTCCACATTCATAATACGGTCTTTTCCAGGTTTTATTCCCGGACTCTTTTGTCTAACAGAAAAAGGGCTAAAGCAACCTTTTTTCCATTCGGCGAAGTTAATTTTATGGATTCGAGTTCAAATCGATCAATCGGCCAGCAGTTGCCGCAGAACATACTGCAAAATACCGCCGCCCTTGTAATATTCGAGTTCGATCGGCGTGTCGATCCGCAGCGTAAGCGGCACTTCCGTGATTTGGCCGTCCGGACGGTTGATCTTAAGCGTAACGTCCTGCATCGGCCGGACATTCGTGCCTTCAAGTCCAACCAGGTCAAAGGTTTCCGTGCCGTTAAGATTGAGCGTCGCGGCTGATTGTCCGTCCTTGAACTGAAGCGGAAGAACACCCATTCCGACGAGGTTAGAGCGATGAATACGCTCGAATGACTGCGTAATCACCGCGTTTACGCCCATCAAACGCGTACCCTTCGCCGCCCAGTCGCGCGAACTGCCGGTGCCGTATTCGGTTCCGGCGAAGATCACCTGCGGCGTACCGGCTTCCTTATACTTCATGGCCGCGTCGTAAATAGACATTTCCTGCTCCCCTCCTGTCTGTGAAGGTGTGGCAGCCGCTTCGGCTGACGGGGTGGTGGAGGTTCCGTAATACTTCGTCACGCCGCCTTCGACCGGAGCCACCATAAGATTTTTGATACGAACATTCGCGAACGTTCCCCGGAGCATGACGCGGTCGTTGCCGCGGCGTGAGCCGTACGAGTTAAAATCCTGCGGCTCAACGCCTTGCTGCTGTAG
>JABFSB010000024.1 GCA_013140875.1 Acidobacteriota bacterium | reverse complement strand
CGATCTCGACGAGGTCAGCAAGGCCTTAAAGTCCGGCAAGCTCGCCGGTGCGGCCGTCGATGTTTTCCCGGAAGAGCCTGAAAAAAATGGCGACGAATTTAGGTCGGTCCTGCAGAACCTGCCCAACGTGATCCTGACGCCGCACATCGGCGGCTCGACCGAGGAAGCCCAGGCGAACATCGGTCTCGACGTCACGGCAAAGCTGATCAAATACCTCGACTTCGGCACCAGCGAAGGCTCGCACACCGTGCCGCCCGTCTCGCTGCCGCCCCAGGCCGGAACGCATCGAATCCTTCACATTCACCGTAATATTCCCGGCGTACTGGGCGAAATAAACTCGCGTCTCTCGAAGCACGACATCAATATCACCGGCCAGTATCTAAAGACGAACGACGAGATCGGATATGTGATTTTGGATGTGGAATCGAAATTATCGAAGGAAGCGTTCGAGCTTTTGAAAGATGTGCCGGGAACGGTGAAAGCGCGGATGGTGTATTAATTTTTGCCCGCGAATAACGCGAATGGACGCGAATCAGAATTTGTTCCTATTATTCGCGAAGATTCGCGTTATTCGCGGGCAAAAAGATTCTTATGAAAATCGTTATCCCAGGCGGCACAGGTCAAGTCGGAACGGTACTGGCTAGGGCGTTTCACGCCGACGGTCACGAGGTCGTCGTTCTGGGCCGCTCGTCTGAGAAATGCGATTGGCGGACCGCAAAGTGGGACGGCAAGACACTTGGGGATTGGGCTGCTGAGATCGACGGCGCGGATGTTGTTATCAACCTCGCGGGCCGCAGCGTAAATTGTCGTTACAACGACGAGAACCGTCGGCAGATGATGGACTCGCGCGTCGATTCGACACGGGTAGTTGGCGAGGCAATCACAAAGGCGACAAATCCGCCGAAGGTTTGGCTGCAGGCGAGTACAGCAACCATTTACGCTCACCGCTTCGACGCTCCGAACGATGACGTGACCGGCATTATCGGCGGTCACGAAGCGGACGCGCCCGACACGTGGAATTTCAGCATCGACGTTGCGACTGCGTGGGAGAAAGCCGCGAATGAATCCGGTACACCTAAAACTCGAAAGGTGCTGATGCGTTCCGCCATGACGATGAGCCCCGACCGCGACGGCATCTTCGACGTAATGCTCGGCCTCGTCCGCAAAGGCCTCGGCGGCACGGCGGCGAGCGGCAGGCAATACATTTCGTGGATACACGATCAGGATTTTATCCGCTCGATTTACTGGCTGATCGAACACGAGGAACTCTCCGGCCCGATAAATATCTCTTCACCAAATCCGCTCCCGAATCGGGAGTTTATGCGCATTTTTCGCGAAACGTGGGGCACATCGTTCGGCTTGCCGGCGATGGAATGGCAGCTCGCCATCGGGGCGTTCTTTATGAGCACCGAAACCGAGCTGATCCTGAAAAGCCGCCGAGTCGTGCCGAAACTTCTGACCGATTCGGGTTTCGAATTCGAGTTTCCGCATTGGGAAAACGCATGCCGCGATCTTGCGAGCCGCTGGCGAAACGCAGTCGGAGAATGATATTTTTGTTCCAGTGGATAGTGACAAATGGATAGTGAATAGTGAAGATGAAAACTTTTCAAATTCTAATTTTTGTCTGCCTGTTTTCCGTCCTTTGTGACGCGCAATGGGTCAAACAGGACGTGAAAACATCTGCATCGCTGCGCGGACTTTCGGTCGTGAATGAAAAAGTTGTTTGGGCCAGCGGCACCGGCGGCACGGTGATCAAAACGACGGACGGCGGTTCGACTTGGAAAGTGATGACCGTGCCGGGAGCAGAAAAACTCGACTTCCGCGACATCGAGGCGTTCGATGCAAACACTGCTTATATTCTAAGCATCGGTAACGGCGAGTCTTCGCGTATCTATAAAACGACTGACGGCGGCAGCACGTGGAAAGAACAGTTTCGCAATAAGAACGAAAAAGCATTCTTTGACGCGATCGCCTGTTGGGATGCAAAGAACTGCATAGCCATGAGCGACCCCGTCGACGGCAGGTTTCTCCTGATCGAAACGAAGAACGGAGAAAACTGGTCGGTCATGGATACATCAAAAATGCCGCCGGTCAAAGAAGGCGAAGCTGCCTTCGCCGCGAGCGGAACGTGTTTGATAACTCAGGGAAAGAACAATGCGTTTCTCGTCTCCGGCGGAACCGACGCGCGGGTTTTCCGGACCAACAATCGCGGCAAAACCTGGCAGGTTTCCGACACGCCTATCACAAAAGGAACAGCCGGAAGCGGCATTTTCTCGATCGCGATGTTCGACGAAAAGAACGGCGTGATCGTCGGCGGAAATTACGAAAATCCCGAGGAAAGAAATGAAACGTTCGCCATGACGCGCGACGGAGGCGCGACGTGGCAGCCGGGAGCTCGTCCACTCGGCTACCGGTCAGGGGTCGCTTATCTCGATCGGAAGACCGTCGTCGCCGTCGGCACGAACGGCTCCGATGTTTCATATGATCGAGCGGACACGTGGAGCATGGTCGGCAACGAAAATCTAAACGCGGTCGCCGCCAACGGTAGAAACGCCGTGTGGTCTGTCGGGCCGAACGGCGTCGTCGTAAGGCTGGACTCGAAAGTTCTCGCGGCTCAATACGAAGATCCGGATTTGAAAAGACTCCCGGGCTGCCATCTTTGTGACGTCATAGCCATAGAGTTGGGTCACCTTATGATCGCGACAAAGTGTGGTCCATCGGATCAAGAATGCTCGAGTGATAGAAGGATCGAGGTGCGGACGACCGCTGTTCAGATTGATGAGCCGCATGAGTACCTTTATCAAGTAACAGCTGGCAAAATAGTAGGCGATGGTCCGAATGTGATCTGGGACCTGTCCGACGCGAAGCCGGGAAAATACCCGATCACCGCCGGGATTACTGTTCCCTACCTTGGCGGAAATCGGTGGGGCGTCGTTGGACGTACGATGACGCGAGAGGTCGTTGTCCGGTGAGCCGAATATGACCTTCGCATGGTACAACATACTGGGCACTGTTGGCGTGGCAACAATTGTCATTGCTTACGTCTTACTTCAAACCGAAAAATTGCGAAGTGATAGTTTTTACTATTCGCTTCTAAATGCCTTAGGGGCCGTTCTGATATTGATTTCGTTGTATTTCGAATTCAACTTTCCGTCATTCATCGTCGAGTTTTTCTGGCTTTTGATCAGCCTGTTCGGCATTGGAAAGTATTTGCTTAGAAGATAAATAAAAGTCCGGCCCGGTTGTGACGAATGTCGCCGGGCCGGAGTAAATAAAAGTCTACGAACACCAGTAACCCTGATTTAGAGTGCTGAGGCTGATCGGGCTGCAGCCTCCCGAACCGGGATTGCCGGAGCTGTCGCAGACACCGCAGATGGTGTAGCTTCGGTTTTGACGATAAATGGCACGGCAGGGTCCTGCGGGCCAATATGTCCAGCAGCCCTCAAAAACTCCCGCCGCGGAAACCGTAAACATAGTGTTTGAGGCGGCGAGAAAAACATTCTCTTCGTTCAGCGTTCGCACGATCAGAGTTTTGCAGCCGGCTTCAGGGCCAAAGCTGCTTACCTCGTTCGGTACCGCGGCGACCATAGGAATTATCACGAAAAGCACGGCAAACAAAGTCGCCGCTATAAAGATCGATCTTCTATTCATCGTTTTGTTCCTCCTGGCTAATTTGTTGGATCGCGGGGGTGGAGTGTCCAAAATGACAAGTGCGGGTTAGTGGGACCCTTTACACTCATGCACTTGGAACCGTTTACACAACGTGGGCTCAGCAATCTCCGTTTGCGGCCCTAAGATGTCTTCGGCCAAATGATATTGCTTGTGGACGGCATTCTACAGCTTTACGATGGTGAGAATCAAACCGTACTCCGAAATCCGAATGGTCTCCGAAAGTCGGTGGTATGTCCTAATCGGGCAGGGGGTCGAATTCCCCCCCTTTTCTCCTCTTATTCCTCTCCTTCCGTGGTCTAATTTCTTTAATTAGGACACGCCCCGAAAGTCAATATCCTTTGATTTTCTTTCTGATTGATCTACTCTGTTTGCTTAGCCGATCCGAGATTTGAAGGCGTTTAGAGTAACGACCGGAGGTATTATAGCTGCAAAGTTCTGATGAAATGGCTTATTGAAAAATCAAGGTTTCTGGCGCTTGTGCCCGTTCTGGGTTTGCAGGTTGGTGCTCTGGCCGCGTTGTACGTCGGCATTGAAAAGTTGGTCAAGGTGATTCAGGTCGCCGTACTTCATCACGACACGAACTCGCCGACTCTATACGTTCTTTTTGAAAGCCTGGACAGCTTTCTGGTCGCCCTGGCGTTGATCGTTATATCGGTGAGCCTTTACGAGCTTTTTATCGATGATCTTTCTGTACCGGACTGGATGACGGTCAAAAACTTAAGCGAACTTAAGGCGAAATTCGGCGTAGTTCTTATACCGATAATGGCCGTGAAGTTCGTGCAGAAATTGCTTCAGTCCGAAAGTGCTCTTGAAACGATGTATTATGGTATCGCGATAGCCTTGGTATCCGTCGCGCTTACCGTATTGACGGTCGTAAGCGAGAAAGAGAAGGAAGCCGAACTTGAGCGAACATCCGAAAGTGAAGAAACCCGGGCGAAGGATTTGGATTAGTTAAGATGCAGCAAGGCTTTACAAGTGTTCCGTTCAAAACAGAAAGCGCTCATGGCCTGAGCCAGGTCAATGGCATTGCTAAATTTTCGTCAGCGGGCATTGTCCTCGAATTCGAATCAAAGCTATTTGGCGTGATCGGCGGCGGTGTCAAAGAAGTGCGGCTGCCGCTGGCCGATATACTCGATATCAAATTCCGTAAAGGCGTATTCAAGCTTTGGGCAAAGATCGAAGTAAGGATGCGAACCTTTGCCAAACTGGCCGAACTTCCAAACACCGACGGCAAACTCACGCTTAAACTGACTCGTGACGATTTCGAACGCGGAAAGACGGCCGTCGAGCAGCTTCACCGCGACCTCACCGGCCACGAAGCCGAACTGCCTCCGCCGCAAACGCCGGTCAGCCAGTTGTTTCAAGACGATACGGAAGACGAAACGAAACAGCTGAACTAAATCTATAATCGTGCTAACGAGCCGGCTGGGCCGTTCGCGGATCCGGTTTTGGTGTCAGCTTGTATTCCTTGGGCGGCTCTGCTCCCATTAAATTCTTCACAAAGTAATCCCACCGCCGACGCATCATATAATAGCTATCGGCCCCGTACCCGTGACGTGCGTTCGGGAAAATGACGAGATCATAATCCTTGTTCGCCTTGTTCAGCGCCTCGACGACAAGCCATGTATTGTAAGGCGGAACGTTGTCGTCCATGTTTCCGTGTGCCAGCATCAGCTTACCTTTTAGGTTTTTGGCATAAACCTGATTAGCCTGCTTTTCATAGTTGTCGCCGGCGAGCAAGCCGATATATCTTTCGCCCCAATCGTCTTCGTAATTGCGATTATCGTGATTGCCCGATTCCGAAATACCGACCTTGTAAAAATCCGGAAACCGAAACATTGCCGCCGCAGTTGCAAAGCCACCGCCGGAGTGCCCCCAGATTCCGACGCGGGTCAGGTCCATGTACGCATTCTTCGACGCCAATTCCTTCAACCCGGCAATCTGGTCTTCAAGTGTGTTATCGGCCATGTTTCCATAACAGACATCGTGAAAGGATTTTGACCTGTCAGGATTACACGTGCCGTCGATAATGACGACGATAAATCCAAGCTCGGCCAACGCCTGGTTGTCGTTTCGGCTCGGGCCGAAATTGCGCGTGCCGACACCGCCGCCCTGCGGCCCCGGATAGATATAATTGATAACCGGATACTTCTTGCCTGCGTCGAGATTGCCGGGCGTGAACATCAGCCCATACAGGTCCCACTTGCCGTCGCGCGATTTTACCGTGATCGGTGTTGGCGGCTTCCAGCCTGCTGCTTTAAGTCGCGACACATCGGCTTTTTCGAGGTCGGCAATCAGTTTACCGGTCATGTCTCGATATACTGACACCGTCGGCACGTCCGGTTTTGAATAATTATCGATAAATCCACGGCCATCCGGCGTCAGCGTTATCTGGTGGTTGCCGTCTTCGGGGGTAAGCAGCTTGAGGTTGCGGCCGTCGAAATCGACACGATAAAAATGGCTGAAATACGGATCTCGTCCCGCTTCCTTTCCGTTCGCCTCGAACCAAATAACACGGGCTTTGTCATCGACCTTGAGTACTCGCGTAACGACGAAATTTCCTTTTGTTATCTGGTTTTTCGCGCGGCCCGTTTGTAGGTCATACAGATAAAGATGACCCCAGTCATCGCGTTCGGAGTACCATATGGCCTCGTTGGTGGCCGGGAAATATTTCCAGTTGACCTCACCCTGGCCGGATTCGTATTGGGTCGCCACTTTTTCTTCAAACACATCGCGGACTTCTCCGGTCGCGGCATCGGCGATTCGAAACTTTGCTTCCTTGTGATCGCGGCTGCTTGAGACAAAAGCGAGCTTGCTCGAATCGGGGCTCCATTCGTTGTCGTCAAAATTACCCGAGCACGAGATGTCGTCGCACAGCGTTCCGCGTCTCGCGTCGGGTGCGGTTCGCAGCCTGATAACGCGCGGCGTTTCGACATCGATGACGACACGGTGAATAGTGATTATCGGTTCGCCGGGCAGCGGATATTTCCACGCCTCAAGTTTCGGGGCTCCCGGATTCGTCGTCGCGAGATACATATCGCTGGCCAATCGTTGGTCCTGCTGAAAAGTCGCAACCTTCTTTGAATCGGGCGACCACAAGACAATTGCCCGATCACTGTGCTTCCAACCGGCGTTGTCCGTCGCATAGCCAAAATCCTTTGTGCCGTCAGCGGTCAGCTGAGTTTCCTTGTTATTCGACACATCTCTCATCCAAAGGTTCCAGTCTTTGATAAAGACCTCACGCTTTCCGTCCGGCGATCTGACGGCGGAACCGCCGAACCGGCCCGGCCCGCCCGCTGTTGCCGCGGCGGCGACGCCGATTTTATCAAGCGAATCGCCGGTCTTTTTCATGCCGTCAGCCGGATTCACCATCACATATTCCCGGCCGGTCGCCGTCAATACCATATACCAGAAACGTCCGTCGGGCAGGAAAGTGGGCCGAACGCCATTGCGGTCGACCAAAGGCGCGGTCGAATAAGACAGCATCTTTTCGGCCCGGGCGTAATCTTCGGCAGTTACGGTCTGGGCGAATGATGACGAAACGAAGAGACAGAAAAGAGACGCGGCGAATAGAAATGATCTGATTTTCATTGGTTTATAAGAAGAGAGAATAGTGTGATAATAACCGACGATTGAAAAATTGTCATTTTATAATGTCATCGAAATCGAACTTAAATGGTGGAGGTCCTTATGCCGAAATACGTGATCGAACGAAACATTCCCGGCGCCGGCGGTATGACGGCGAACGACCTGATGGCCGCGTCGCAGAAATCGTGCAGCGTTCTGAACGCCCTCGGGGCCGAGATACAGTGGATACACAGCTATGTGACCGACGATAAGATCTACTGCGTTTATACCGCGCCGAACAAAGACCTGATCGAGGAACACGCACGCGAGAGCGGATTTCCGGCCAGCAGCATCGCCGAGGTCAAGGCAATGATCGACCCGACGAGGGCGAACGGGTGACGGTTTCCAGCACCTTGCCAAACCCTGAAAAAGACCTGGGTAAACTGGTCAGCACTCATACGACCTCGCCGGTTTTTCTCCAGCGTGCCGCGATCGTGGCGGTAGTTTCGTTCCTGTTTTTCCTCGCGATGCTTATCGTATTCTATATCCGTCAGAACGTCGGATATTTTGCCCTTTCCACGGCTTTTCTAATCGTCTATATCTTTACGCTGGTTGGCTGGGTCGTGCAGAAGCGAAATGCCGTGAGCATCTACGAAAACGGAATAAAATATCGCAAATTCCGCACTACCTGGAACGAGATCAAAGCCGTCAAGGCCGACAAGTCCGGTCTCGAGATCACGAAAAACCGCCACGAGAAAGCCATTATTCCCTCCACAATGCTCGGTTTCGAATCCATAATCCAGGCCGTAAAGGACGCAGTAGAAACAAGGGCAGCATAGCGTCGGTCTGCCTGCCGCAAATTCATTTTTCTTAGCAATTCGGTAAATCCCGCAGGTCCACCCGTGTCCATAAAACGCAAAGTACGGCAAAACGCACTAGCGGCTTCGTCTATCTCGCAAGCAATAGTTTTTCGGGCCGCAAGGCCCATATTTCATAGATTTTCGGTACCAGAAACGCGGGAGGCAATTAATAAAATGACAAGACGATTATCATCCCCGGCATTATTAGCAGTTCTTTTGATATCGGCTATTTCAGCCGTTCGCACCGAAGCTGCTCCGGGCGATCTTGATACAAGTTTCGGCATCATGGGTCAGGTTGAGGACACGACGATGGAAACTATTCAAGCGACTCTGGTCCAGCCGGACGGCAAGATCGTGGTAGTGGGCAGCAAACTCACCAATCCGACACCGTCCACGACAGTTATCGCCCCGGCGATTGCCCGCTACAACACCGACGGTTCGCTCGATTACGGGTTCGGGACTGCGGGCTGGGTCATTGCCGACAACGCAACGACGTACGGAAGTTTATATAGCGTTGTTATCCAAAGCGACGGCAAAATTGTAGCGGTCGGATACAACTCGCCTTCCGCCCTGGTTGTTCGGCTGAACAGCGACGGGACCCACGATACTACGTTTTCCGGCGACGGCAAGCTAAAGTTCAACTTTCCGGGCGCGAACCACGTCGTCTCTTTCCTGTCGAGCGTCGCCCTGATCCCAAACTCAGACAAGATCCTCGTCGCGGGCAACGTCGAATATACCTACGTGCAAAACCAGGATTCCGATGACACAGGCCTGGCCCGCATCAACGCGAACGGAACTTTCGACACGACTTTCGGATCGTTGGGCAAAAAGATCGTTGATACGCAGGAGTCGCAGGTCTCGGCAATGGCCATTCACCCGACGAACAAGAAGATCGCCCTCTCGCTCACGATATTCGTCTCGGATTTCTACGTGATCATGCTGAATGAAGACGGTACG
>JABFSB010000546.1 GCA_013140875.1 Acidobacteriota bacterium | reverse complement strand
GTCGATGAATACGCCGAGAAACGCATCAAGCAGGAAGGCAAATTCTATCTTCGTATTCTGCGGATCGAGACGCATCAGGATGAGGCCAAGGCGATGCTCGACCGGATCGCAAAGGCGCAGATTGCGTTCGCGGCCCAGAACGGCGGAAAGTTCGGTGATCTGCGAAAGCTGATCGACGACGGGCTTCTCCCGTCCGACGCGCTTTCGGCCGAATCGACCGGTTATATTTATGCTCTCACGCTGACCGATGATGGAGCGGGATATTGGTCGACGGCGACGCCCGCCGAGTACGGCAAAAGCGGTTTGATGTCATTTCTGGTGCGGCTGAGCGAAAAAGGCTCACCGCTGCTTAGCAGTAAGGATACGGGCGGCAAGCCCATGCAGAATTGAATGGCTTACAAAGAATGGAATGCCCAGGCCATTCGATGTTTTAACTAATACGGCGGAAAAATTTCCCGACCGTCCCCCGAACCCCCAAGGTTTCAGTCTCACATTTCACGTACGACAATGTTAAGAGAACTGGTTACACGATTCAGCACTACGATCGCCGCCCGGCGGGCGTCGATCAGAAACAATTACAACGTTCCCGTGAAAGTTTGCTTTGCACCGGAAAAGAGCCTTGTGAAAGGCCGCTGCGATGAGGCATTCCTTTCGGGCGAGACCAGCGATGTCAGTGAAACCGGCATCGGCTTCGTGGTTTCTTCGATTCGGATCAAGGAAAAATACCTTGTCGGGCAGGACCGTTTATTGAACGTCGAACTCGACCTTTCGGGTCAAAAAATCCGCATGCAGGTCCGCGGGATGCGATACGAACGCGTCGGCGTACACCTTTCGACCGAGCGATATCTGATCGGAGCCTCGATCGTCGCCGTCAACGAGGAAGACACCGCCGCATACAAACACTTCCTTAATCACGGCAACGAGGCCGCCCGATCGCTGTCATCGGTAGTCGAACAGGCGTAGAGTCTCAATAAGAACATTAAGAGAATGCCGGAGTGGTCGTGCAAACGCGACCACTCCGGCATCTTTTTTGTCGAACTGACAAGCACTAAATACTACGTTTCTCTCCTCTCTCTCTCTATCTCTCTCTGCGAAAAGCTCAGCGTGCTTTGCGTTGAATGGAACCGGTCAGAATTGTTCAACGCAAAGTACACTGAGCGGACGCGGAGTTCGCCGAGTTGCGGCGGGTAAAGGCCGCGGTTTTGTCTTTGAAAGAGTTTTGTGTCTTAATTTTTTTCAGCATGAAAGACAAAGTAGGAATTGGGATCATCGGGACCGGATTTGCCCGGAAAGTCCAGATACCGGCGTTTGCGGCCTGTGAAAACGCGGAGGTCGTTTCGGTTGCGAGCGGAAACCCGGCGAATGCCGAATCTACCGCCGAGGAATTCGGCATCGGCCATTTTACGGCGGACTGGCGCGAGACGGTTTCGCACGCGGCGGTCGATCTCGTTTGCATCACGACTCCGCCGAATCTGCATAAGGAAATGACTGTAACGGCGCTCGAACACGGCAAGCACGTCCTCTGTGAAAAACCGATGGCGATGAACGTGGCCGAGGCCGAGGAAATGATCGCGGCCGCGGACGGAAAAGGCCTGTTGACGCTGATCGATTTCGAACTGCGTTTCCAACCCGGGAGGCAAAAGGCATATGCGATGATACGCGATGGAGCGTTGGGCAAGATCCGCCACGCGAAATGGAATTTTCGGGCGCCGACGCGGGGCAATCCCGATCTGCCGTGGAACTGGTGGTCGGACGCCGAACAGGGCGGCGGAGCGTTGGGCGCGATCAATTCGCACATCATCGATTCGTTCAACTGGTTTTTGGGAAGCGAAGTTTCAAGCGTTTTTTGCCAACTCCAGTCGCACGTCAAACAGCGGCACAATCACGCCGGCGTTCGCGAAGTGACGACCGACGACGAGGCGAATATGCTTCTCCGATTTGCCGATTCGGAGCTGTGTAGCGACGCGACCGGCCTTGTCTCGGTCTCGATGGTCGAGCAGCCGGAATATATGAGCCGGCTTGAGATTTTCGGGGCGGAAGGAGCGATCAAAATAGACCATCGCGGCGACCTGTTCGTTGCCGAAAATGGCAATGCAGGTTGGAGCGAGATCGAAGTAGGCCTCGGGGAAGCGGTTCCCGGTTATCCGGATACAGGATTTCCGCGTGGTTTTATGGAATTTGCTCCGCGTATCGTCGAAGCTGTCCGCGATGGGCGGGATTCGATCGAGTTTGCCGCGACCTTTTCGGACGGGCTAAAGGTCCAGCGCGTGCAGGACGCGGCAAGAGAGTCGAGTGCGACGGGAACATCCGTCCACCTGGGAACGCAGGCGCCCTCGCCTGCATGAGTGCAAAGCACGAACAGACTGTTGCCCACACACGACATGACCGAACAGACAAAAGCGAAGCACTCTCGCGGCTACTTGCCGCATTTCAATGTCGAGCGATCGACACAGTTCGTCACATTTCGTCTTGCCGACTCAATGCCGCAAAACCTTTTGAAAAAATGGAAAATCGAACTTGAAACTGGGCAGATAAACAACGTAGATTTCAGAAAACGTATCGAACATTATCTGGACCAAGGCTACGGCTCCTGCTCGCTGTGTGAAAAGCGAATCGCGACGAAGATTAAAGAAACGCTCCTTAAGTGGGATAGTGTCCGATATCGGCTAATTGCGTGGGTCATTATGCCGAACCACGTTCACATTCTCATCGAATTGTTGGAAGAGCATGAACTGTCCGAGATAATGCATTCCATAAAGTCCTACACCGCTCATGAGGCTAATAAGATCCTGCAGCGTAAAGGCCAATTTTGGTCGATTGAATCATTTGACCGTTATATCCGCGACGCTCGCCATTATGTCAATACGATAAGATATATCGAAAACAATCCGGTAAAGGCCGGCCTTTGCGGTGAACCGGATCAGTGGGAGTTCGGCAGGGCGTTCGCTCGTTAGTTAGGTTGTACGCCAGCAACGGTCTGTTCGTGCTTTGCACTCATGCAGGCGAGGGCGCCTGCGTTCCCGGGCGCGTTTACTTCATATATCTATCCAGAAAATCGGCGACACGCGGATATAGATCCAGGCGGTTTTTTAGTTTTGAGATGCCGTGGCCTTCGTCGTCGTAGAGTTTGTATTCGACAGGCGCTCCGCGTTTTTTGAGGGCGTCAACCATTTGTTCGCCTTCGGTGAATGGAACGCGCGGGTCGTTGCGGCCCGATATTACGAAGAGCGGCGTTTTGATGCGGTCGATCTTGCGGATGGGCGAGATGCGGCGGAGGAATTCGATGTCGCGGTCGAGACGTCCGTATTCCACCTCACGCTGGCGTCGGCGATAGCCGGATGTGTTCTGCAGAAATGTTTCCCAATTCGTTATCGCAACCGTCCCGACCGCCGCTGCCCACAAGTCCGGGTAAAGCGTGATCGCCGCCATCGTCATATAACCGCCGTAGCTCCCGCCCATAACCGCAATCCGCTTCGGGTCCGCTCCGCCTTTTGTCTTCAGCCACTCGACCGCAGCAGCAAGGTCTTTCACCGAGTCTTCGCGTTTTTCCACGTCGTCGAGGTGGGTGAATGTTTTGCCGTAGCCGGTCGAACCCCGGACGTTTGTGGCAAGTATCGCGTATCCGCGCGAGAGATAGTATTGATACAGGCCGCTGAAACCGGGACGCTCCTGGCCCTCCGGGCCGCCGTGGACGGAGACAATGACTCGGTGCGACGTTTCATTATCTGTTCTGAAAATCGATGTCGGACGACCTATGAAGTCGCTTTTCGCGAATCTGGGCGATTTTTCTGTTTTGGAAGATACCGTGTAACTCGCTTTTTCCTTTGTGCTCTTGGACGATGTTTTTGCGTCGGACAGTCCCGAATCCGCGTCGTAGTTCGAGTAGGCAGGGGTATTTAGCGGCTTGTAGTACCAAGCCGGAATCTCGCGTCCGTCAAAACTCTTGAATTTGATCAACGCAGGTTCGACAAAAGACTCCACCGGGATTCCGGCTCGGTCACTATGGGTAATTTGTGAGAGCCTCTTCGACTCAAGATCGTACAGCCAAATATCGCCGTTTTTAGTAGCGGAACTGAAGCTGAAGGCAAGCCTGCTCCCGTCCACCGAAAACGACAGGCCGCTTACCACACCGCGCCCAGCTAGTTTTACTGATTCGCCTTGACGTTTAACAACCGATATCAACGGTTTTCCATCGGTTTCGATACCTCTGACGTGTAATTCTGCATAGCCGTTCCGATTAACGGTGTAAGCCAGGTATCTTTCATAGTCGCTGACGGTAACGTCGTCGACTTCGGTTGTTTGGTCGTCGGCGAGAACATCGATCTCGCGATTTTTCTCGGTCCAGTCATCACCTGCAGCGTTTCTTTGGCGCAACTGAATAAGCCGGCTGAACTCCCGCATATCATTGGTCGCAAAGATGATGCTATCAGCGAGAATAGAGACATCTCTAAACTCCGACGCATCCTTATGAGGTGTTAGGTGGGTTTCGGTCTTCGTGCGAACATTCACCAGATAAAGATCGTTGTCGAGGCTCTTCTCAGCCGAATCACGGGATACTACGAATTCCGTGCCCACATCATTTACTGCTGCGATGTTGATGTTGCCGTCGTATTGATAGAGCAGTTCTTCCTTACCGGTTGCGATCTCCATCGAATAAACGTCGAAGAATGTTCGGTTGCGTTTGTTCGAGGCGTAGTAGATCTTTTTGCCGTCTTTGGAAACCTCGGCGAAGTTATTACGCACTTTCGGATCGTCGGTCAGTGCCCGCACGGCCGAGCCATCGGTTTTCATCCAGTAAAACTGAGTATTCTCATCACCGCCGCGGGCTTTGCCGAAGATGATGCCGCTTCCATCGGGCAGCCAGCGGACGAAACCGATGTTGTCTTCGTAATTCGTCAACTGTTTCGGCGTCCCGTTCGGCAGATCGATCAGCCATACCTGCGAAGTGCCGGTCGTGTTTGTCAGATACGCCATTTGTTTACCATCGGGCGAAAGCGTCGGCGAGCCGGCGGATTTAATGTTCAGGTATTGCTGGATCGTGTAATTTTGGGCAGCGGCCGAAAAAGACAGGACTAGAAACGCGACAAGGACGGCGAGGTATTTACAGCGCATAGGTTTCTCCGAAATAAAAAAAAGGATAACGGGCTCGCACCATTATCCTTCATTATTCGAATCAGATTCAACGAGGGGGTCGCTCCGGACCGGCTCTATTTACCAAACAGGCCCGGCGCGTCGACCTCCTGGTTTGCGTATGAGCGAAGCAGACCACACTGTTCGCACCGATAACTTTCGACCGAACGGCATTCCTTGCCGCTGGTTTTGACGCCTGTCCAGATCGACTCCTCCGGTTTGCCTCGCAGCCATCGCGGCACAAGTCTTCCACCGTAAGTCATGTCTAGGATAAAGCCCTCAACCATGACGCCGCTGCAATCGGGGCACATTTTTGGTGAATCCATACGCTCTCACTTCAAGGTGATTTTTTCGTTTTCGCCGTAATCGGCTTCCTGTCCCGTCGCCAGGGCTTTCACGAATCCGACCAACTGGACGATCTTGCTTGACGGAGCGTCCCAATATTCGGCTTGTTCGACTGACACTTTCAACAGGCAGAGATGCGGATCGTCCTTGCCTTCGGGAAACCAGGCCTGCATTGCCGGGTTCCAAAATTCGTCGATCTTTTCCTGATTGCGCGAAAGTTCTCCCCGGCCGGAGATAGAGACGTATTTATTTTCGTCCGGCTGCGAATAGGCCACGTTGACTCGATCATCCTTCGCGATCTCTTCCATCTTGTGGGTGTTGTCGCTCGTCAGAAACCAAAGATCACCGTCAAACTCGAATTGCTGAGTAGACATTGGCCTACTCCGCAAATATCCGCCGTCCATTGTCGTCAACATGCAAAAATCGATGCCTTCGGTGAGCTCTTTTATCTTTGCTATCGAATCCTGTTTCTTATCCTGCATAAATATATCCCCCACGTTCTAGAAATGTCTTGAATCGGTACACAGCAGTAAGGGAAGCAAGTTTCATTCCGTAAGATAAGAGGGAAATTTCCTGATGACCGCCCCAAACAGGCTGTCATCGGGACTGTCAGGACGAAGTGTGGTCGTGGATGATTCGCCAACCTTCTTTCATGCGTTGAAAGATCAGCGTAAATTTGCCTTTTGGGTTGTCCTTTTCGCGTTTAAGCGACCACGTGCCGAGGACGACGGCGATGTCCTTGCTAAGCACATTGACGTTGACGTCCGAAAAAGTTAACTCGCCCATTTTTACTTTTGAATCGTAACTCTTTTTATAGCGGTCGAGCGTCGGCTGCCAGCCGTGCGTGATCGAATCGCCGGAAGCAAAAACGAGTTTGTCCGATTTCCAATAACCCTGCATAAATCCCGCGACATCGCCGCTGTTCCATGCGGCCGTTTGCAGCGTCATTACAGCGAGAACGTCGATCTCTACCTGGGCTTTTTGTTGAGCGGACTGCGCGACAGCCGGGATCGTGACAATCAAGAGAAAAAGAAGCGGAAAAATTAGTTTCATATCGCGAAAATTATAGCAGGAATGCGGTCGAAGCCCGCCTTATTGACAAATAAAAAGCGACCGGTATGCTGCACCGGCCGCGTTGGCAATGGAGGTTCCAACAGAAGTTTTTTATTGACCTTCGCCGTCGGCCTTCTGCTTTTCGGTCAATGCAATGCCCATTTTCTCAAGGGTAACCCGGTTCAAAGTTCCGGTAACTTTGATTCCGTTAGCTTCCTGATATTTTTTAAGGCCGTCGCGGGTCGCGTCGTCTAGTTTGCCGGTTTGTTCGCCGCTGTACATGGAACCCGCCTTCAACATTTTCTGCGCTTCTTTGATCTGATCGCCTGTTGCCCGAAAGATCGGGGCCTTTTTCGGTTTTGGCTCGGATGAAGCCGCTTTTTCTTCTTTTGCCGGTTTCTTTTCCTCGTCTGCATCGGCAAATGAACTTTCCGAAACGGGGATCGCCTTTTGGTTTTCGGTCAGCTCGATATTCATTTTTTCAAGCGTTGCCCGATTCAGCGTGCCGGTCTGTTTGAGGCCGTTGTCCTTTTGAAAACTCTTGATCGCGGAGCGGGTTTCGTCGTTATAGCTTCCCGTCGCCTCGCCCTTGTACAACGACTTTTCCTTCAACATCGCCTGGACCTGTTTGATCTGGTCCTTGGTCGGACGAAATACCGGGCCGCGCTTTTTTGCGGGTGCCGCGGCGGTCGGCGATTTTGTGTTTTTCGCTTCGGCGACAGTTATCGTCGACGCCGGCCGCGGACTGGCCGACGGTGCGGGAGGAGTAGTAGTGCTTTGGGCATTCAATGAAACGCCGCAAGTTAATGAGAGGGCTATTAAAAATAGTAACTTTTTCATCAAAAATATCCTCGGAAATTGAAATTACGAGCAAACCATCAGCCGGGGAATTGTAAGCAGTTCCGCGACGTCAGGCGAATGTTAGTTTCTTGAACGATTTGAAGTATCGAACTATTTGCGAAAACTGTCAAGGAAATGGGCTAAGCGGCAGTGAGACAGATCGAAATTTCACCAATTTTCTTTTCTTCCTTTGCGATCTTCCGCGTCCGTTGCGTGAACTTTTCTCAGGGGTTTAAGAGTTTCACGCGAAGTTCGCGGAGTACGCAAAGAAAATCAAACGGGAATTCGAATTGGCCCACTTACCGCCTAAATTGCACTCGAAACGCTTGCTGAATGAATGCTCATTCAGTTATAATCTCGAAACTTACTTTATTAGCATCAACCGAGGATAGAAAATGACAAACACAGGAAAGGCCGTAGGACTCGAAGGGCCGACGGCAGAAGGCCTAAAGCCCGCGTTAAACATCGGAAAAGCCGCCGTTTTAGGTGCGGGAACAATGGGTGCGGCAATTGCGGCACACCTTTCGAACGCAGGAATCCCAACACTGCTTTTGGACATCGCTCCGCGCGAGCTGACGCCGGAAGAGGAAAAGAAAGGCTTAACGCTGGAGTCGCCGGCGGTTCGCAACCGCATCGTCGCATCGCTTTTTGAAGCGGCGAAAAAGCTGAAACCGGCCCCTTTTATGCTTGGTAAAAACGCCGGACTGATCTCGATCGGCAATTTCGCTGATGACATGGCAAAGTTGAAGGACTGCGATCTGGTGATTGAGGCAGTGGTCGAGAATCTTGAGATCAAGCATAAGCTGTTCGCCGAAGTGGAAAAGCACCGCAAGCCGGGTTCGGTGATAGCGTCGAACACGAGCGGTATCCCGATCGATTCGATCGCGGAGCCGTTTTCGGATGATTTCAAAGAAAACTTTGTAGGTGTTCATTTCTTCAACCCGCCGCGGTACATGAAGCTGGTAGAGGTGATCCCGGGCACGAAAACAAGCGGCGAGGTCGCGTGTCAGATCTCCGGCTTTCTCGATAAACGTTTGGGCAAAGGCGTCGTGCCGGCAAAGGATAGGCCGAATTTCATTGCCAATCGCATCGGCGTTTTTGGCATGATGGCGACAATTCACGAGATGATCGCGATGGGCTTTACGCCGACCGAGGTCGACCAGATGACGGGTAAGGCGATCGGCCACGCTTCGTCGGCTACGTTTCGCACGTCCGATCTTGTCGGGCTGGATGTTACCGCGCACGTGACGACAAATCTATTTCCGGCCGTGCCCGACGACGAGGACCGCGATGTTTTTCAGCTTCCCGAATTGATCAAAACGCTGCTTGACAAAAAGCTGCTCGGCGATAAAACCAAGGGCGGATTTTTCAAAAAATCCACCGATGCGGAAGGCAAGCGCGTCATTCTTGAACTCGATTTGAAAACGCTCGAATATAAACCGCAGGAAAAGACGAAGTTTCCTTCGCTGGACGCGGCAAAGGCGATCGAGGACATCCCGACGCGGGTTAAAAAACTGGTATGGGGCGACGACCGCGTGGGCGAGTTTTTGTGGAAAACGGCGTCGCGCGTTTCGCGTTACGCGGCGAACCGCATTCCCGAAATAGCGGACACGATCGTCGAGATCGACAACGCGATCAAGTGGGGCTTCGGCTGGGAGATCGGCGTTTTCGAGGCGTGGGACGCGATCGGCGTGCGCGAATC
>JABFSB010000359.1 GCA_013140875.1 Acidobacteriota bacterium | reverse complement strand
GAAGACCAACTCGAAGAGGTCTGGAAGGACTTATGAAACGTGGCGATGTCTTACTGCATAAGTTCAAGGAACCCGACAAACGACGACCAGTTCTGATAATCACTCGAGATGAAGCGATTGATAAATTGAACGCCGTCACCGTCATACCAACTACCACGACCATAAGAGATGTCGAATCACAGGTTTTTCTTGCAGACAATGACGGTATGCAGGAGCCTTGCGTTTTAAATTTGGACTGGATTCAAACGGTGCCGAAGTCAAAACTCGGCAGAAAAATCACAACCCTTTCGGACGAAAGGATGGACGAAGTATTTGAAGCAATCAAATTTGCGTTCGGTTTTGAAAAATAAGTGGCCAAAAAAGATTATTACCAAATCCTCGGCGTCAAGAAAGACTCGAAAGCGGACGAAATTAAAAAGTCGTATCGCCGGTTGGCGCGCAAATTTCATCCTGACGTGAATCCGAACGACAAGGCGGCCGAGGAGAAATTTAAAGAGGTCCAGGAGGCGTACGACGTTCTATCGGATGATAAGAAGCGAAAGGTTTTTGATCGGTTTGGTTATTATCAGGACAATCTCGATCCCGATTCGCCTTTCGGAGCCGGAGCGGCGGCGGGCGGCGGAGCGCAGGGATTCGACTTCTCGGGCTTCGATTTTGGCTCGGGCGGCGCTCGGCCGGGCGCGGGCGGATCCAGTTTCCGCGATATTTTTTCGGATTTGTTCGGCGGAAGCAGTGGGAGCGGCGTGCGGCCCGAGCCCGAACCGCCGCGGGCAATGCCGAAACGCGGCCGCGATATCGAAATGCCCCTTGCTTTGAGTTTCGAGGAAGCGGTTACCGGTCTGACGACCAATATTACGGTAAACCGGTCGGAACAATGTTCGCGGTGCCAGGGTGCGGGCGATACCGGCGGACCGGTAGTTACGTGCACTACTTGTAAAGGCAGCGGCCAGGTGCAGCGTACCGGAGGTCGGCTGCAGTTCTCACAGGCTTGCCCCGATTGCGAAGGTACCGGCCGCCGAAGGACGCCGTGCTCATTGTGTAACGGAAAAGGCGTGACGCCGAAAACCGAGCAAGTGAAGGTAAAGATCCCGGCGGGTGTGGATACAGGATCGCGCGTTCGAATTCCAAAAAAAGGCCACGGCGGCCGTCTCGGTGCAGAGCCGGGTGATTTGTTTATCTTAACTAACGTTGGAAAGCACAAATTCCTCGAACGTAAAGGCGACAACGTTTACGTCACGGTGCCGATCAGCGTGTCAGAGGCCGCTCTCGGAGCAAAGATCGAAGTGCCGACGGTCGAGGGAAAGGCCCAGCTAAAGATCCCGGCCGGAACCGAATCCGGACAAAAATTTCGTTTAAGGGAGAGAGGTTTCCCAAGCCTGCGGAATCCGAGCCTGCGCGGCGATGAGTTCATCGAAGTGAAGATCGCCATGCCGCGGGTTATCTCCGAGGAAACAAAAGAGTTGCTTAAACAGTTTGAGAAGCTGAATCCGGAGAATCCACGGAAGGCGATGGGACTGGATTGAGGTTCAGAGTTCAAGCTTCAGCTTGCCCATTCTACGGAGCTTTACGGAAGTTGGGTAAGCGGAAAGCAAACTAAAGTTTGAACTCTAAGCAAATAGATGAAGAGGCGTGTCAAAACTTACACCATCAGCGCCGTCGCGGAACTTTACGACATTCATCCGCAGACGCTGCGATTGTACGAACGCGAAGGCTTGCTGGCACCTTCACGGTCGATCGGCAACACGCGCCTTTACGAAGATTCCGACCTTGAAAGACTTGAGATAATTCTTTCGCTTACCCGCGATCTCGGCGTAAATCTGGCCGGCGTCGAGATCATCCTGAACATGCGTGAAAAGATGGACTCGATGCAGCGTGAGTTCGAGCGATTTTTTGAGTATTTGAAATCGCATGCCGGCGAGTTTTCTCAGCAAGTGCAAAGCTTCAATCAGACCGACGCTCTGATCCCCATATCGCGCTACCGACGCGTGCATTACTCCGAGGTCGTGTCTGAGGGTGACGAATAAAGGTTCCGCGACGCAGTTTGGATAACCACCGCTCGTTCGATCTAAATCTGAAACTTTCTTTGAAATTATCGGGCCGTCCGCTTTACAACCGGCCCGGTAAACGGGCAAAATACTCCAATCAAAATTTCCCTATTTAGGAGTTTACCCGATGAAAAATCGTCTTGGAAGACCGCTTTTTGCGTTCCTTTCGATCATTGCCTTCGCGTTTATTTTTAACGTTTCAGCCCAGGACCTCGACGACGTTACGATCGCCGGCCGGATAACCGATTCGAACGGCCTTGCAATCGTTGGAGCCGCCGTCAAGGCAACCGAAACAGAAACCGGAGCCGAGCGGACCGTAATAACAAACGATGAAGGACGTTATCGCTTGATCGAACTAAAGCCCGGCCTTTACAAGGTTACGGTGTCACAGACCGGTTTCGGCACCAAGGAGCGGACGGAATTGAAGACCGTATCCGGCCAAAATGTGCAGATCGATTTCCAACTACTACCCGCAACCGTTCAGGCCGGAACCGATGTAACAGTTTCCGGCGACGATGCTCCACCGGTCGATACGACCCGCACGATCGTCGGCGGCACAATTTCCGAACGCGAGATCGAGGAGCTGCCGAACAACTCCCGGAACCCGTTGGATCTCGTATTGACGCTTGGCGGTGTTACTGAAGAACAGCTTTCCACCCGGGATCTTGCTAGCGATCGCGGCGTTCGCGGCGTTAATACGCCCGGAACTACACCGGAGGAAGCCGGTACGTTCGGCCTCGCCGGCGGAGCTGCTTACTCCAACAATATTACCGTCGACGGGCTGGACAATAATGACGATCGCTCGGCGTCGTTCCGGTTTCAGCCGTCGATAGACTCAGTTGCTGAAGTGCAGGTAATTACGAATCAGTTCTCAGCCGAGTACGGGCGGGCATCAGGCGGCCGGATCAACATCAGGACGAAGGCTGGAGGAAACCGGTTTAGGGGCAGGGCCTATTATTTTTTCCGTGATGACAATCTGAACGCGAACACGTGGAACAATAACCGCCGAGCATCTGTCACGTACCCTAACGGGATTCCACGTCCGCCCTTGCGGAACAATAACCCCGGTTTCACGTTCGGCGGTCCAGTCCTAAAAGACAAGCTGTTCTTCTTCACGTCGTATGAGTTCGATCATTTGCAGGAGGACACGCTCCTTGACGCCTGGGTTCCGGTAACGAACGGCAATGCCCAGTTTTCATTACCGACGCCGACTAACCCGGCTGGCGCGGTTAACATCACGACGACCGTGAACGGGCAGTCTGTCACGGTGCCAGTTGCCCCCTACATTGTTCCGGTCGACACCCCGGCGAAGCGCCATAGCTTTCTCGGACGTTCCGATTGGAACCTTAATTCAGCCCACAATTTTACCTTCAGCTATCAGCTCGGACGGTCCGATGATCTACGTGCTTTCAGCGGCACCAATCGAATAGCAGACTCGTTGATCGGAAGGATTCGAAATACCGATGCATTCAACGCGACACATAATTTCATTGCATCCTCGAGCATAGTCAATCAGTTCCGCTTCCAGTATTCACAGCTGCGGCCACGTGCGGCCCAGAACGCGGGGGAACTCTCGCCTGCGGTTCTCGTTACCTTCGTGCCGCCTGGCGAAAGCTCGACGACGCAAATTTTCGGCTCCACGACAAGTTCGTCCGACAGAGCCGAAGACCGTTGGCAGTTTCAAGAAACTTTCAACGTAATTGCCGGTAAACATACGTTGAGATTCGGCGGTGATGTTCAGCGTGTGGACACGACTTTCATTGACCGGTTCGATACGACCGGGACGTATCGTTTTACGAACTTTGTGTTCTTTAACGTCAACTCGGTCTCAAGCATGCAGCAAAACTTTAATAACGAATCGCAGGTAAAGAACACATACTTCGGGATGTTTGCTCAGGACGATTGGCGTGTTCTACCGAATCTTACCCTCGGATTCGGGCTCCGATATGAGCAAGAGACGGTAATTGACGATAACAACAACCTTGGTCCGAGGTTTGCGGTGGCTTGGAATCCCTTCCCGAAAGGGAACAAGACCGTAATTCGTTTCGGTGCTGGATTGTTTTACAACCGAGTGCTTCTTCGCACAATCGACGATTTTACGGCAGGATCGCAGGAGATCAGGTTCGACTCGGGAAGCCTCGTTCTCCCTCAGGGCGTTTCCCTGGATATTGCGACGGTTCGGGCCTTTTTAAGCACGAAATTTCCGAATCCGTTGACCCTTGATACGCGGATTCCGCTCAATTCGACCGCTAGTGCGACGGTTCGCGAGCTTTCCCGCGTAGCCGGCGCATTCCGAAGCATCTCGCCGGATATCAAAATACCCGAGAGTTATCAGTTCAATGTCGGCTTCGAGCGGGAGCTTTTCAAGGGTATCGTTTTCGAGACGAACTACACCTACAACAAAACGACTCACCTCTGGCGAGAATTCAACCCGAACGCCCCGGTACTGCCCGCAAACACGCCTGACCGGAATTCCGACGGGCAGGTCACCTTCACCGATTACCTGCTCGGTATTTCGACGGGGGCCAGCCGGTTTTATCAAGGTGGCCAGTCAGATACGAGCGGTATCCACACTGCCCCGGACGACACCGCGGCTGCGTGTACCGGGTCAACCGCGATCTGCTACGTTAATGTTAGTACGCGGAACAATAGCAGCAACTGTTCCACGACGGCGGTAACTAACAATCCGTTATGCCGGGCTTTTTCGGTCATTAACTTACTCCGTCCTAACTTTGCGGCGGTTGGCGCGATTCAACAGGAACAGGTAGCGTCGATCGGAAACAGTGAATACCATGGCCTTACGTTTGAGATACGTAACCGGTATCGGAAGCTAAGATATGGTTTTGGCGGGGCGATGCGGCTTGTTTACACTCTTGCAAGTCTGAAAGACGATGGCATCGTAAACACGTCTGAAGCGACGCTTCCAGGCGATTTTGATCGCGAATTTTCGCGCAGTCTTCTGGACCGGCGGCATCGAATCGCGTTTTCGGGAACTTTTGATACACCCTGGTGGTTAGGAAAACTAAGGCTTTCTCCATTGTTCCGTTACGGCTCACCGGCGCCGTTCAATATCAGCATCGGCGGCAATGACCGGAACCTGGACGATATTTCGAATGACCGCCCCAACTTTACTGGTGATCTGAACGACATTCGCTGGCGTGTTTTCGGAAGCACGTTTCCGGACGCTCTAGCGAATCGGCTTAGTCTTGCTCCGATCGGAAGTCCGGGCAATCTTCCGCGGAATGCCGGAAGGGGGCCGACCTTTTATCTCTTTGACATGAACTTCAGCCGGGAGTTCAGGGTGACCGAACGGTTCCGGATCAGGCCGTCGGCGGAATTCGGAAATATACTTAATATGACGGTATTCAGCTTCGGCTCGAATTTCATCGACTTCGATCTTCTGAACAGCACGAACCCGATGACGGTGGCCAACGTACGCGCCGGATTTCTCGCACCAACAAGAACAGTCAGGCCGCGGCAGACGAGGTTAGGGATTCGAGTCGAATTTTAGGTGATGTGTGGCATACGGCCAACCCCACAGTGACTGATTCGGCCCGGCTAAACGCTAACGAGGACCGGTGCCCAAACGGTTCGCGAAATTTCTTTCGTTTACCCGCTCTCACCGATCCGACCGTCAGCGTGCGTTGTGGGAGCAACGGCCGCGGCAGTCTTACGTGCCGAACATTCAGCACAAGGGTGGGAGCCCGCGGCAAACTTATTAAAATAGGGCGGAACCGGGTGGGAGAAAAAAAGCGATTCGTTGTGGCAGAAACGCCGCTTTTACGGTTCCTTATCGTGTGGGAATTTCTTTATCGGGACATTCCATATCGGAAGCGGAAATAATGTGGGAGACATGGCTTCCAGACCCAGCGTGTTTGAGCAAATAATTTCTACCCAACATCAACATTGCAATGCCCTCTATCGTGTATTGATTTTTTACGGCGTTTTCTTACATCTGACAGCAAAAAAAATTTTCCGGTCCGGATGGGAGGCTTGAATGCGGCTCAAAAAAGACCGTGACGAAAAGGCACTCGATATGGTAGTTTTAAACTGTTGAACATCTTTGTTCATTGCAAATATGAACCAAGTCTTAGAAAGGCCCGCTGTACCGGTTTCAGAGGTTTCGATAGAATCGGTGCTTCTCGATGCCGACCTGTTTATTAAGTACAGCTCTCCTGAAAAGGCCCACGGACTGTTACGAGATGCTATTGAGCGAAGTCCGAGGTCGATCCCTCTGCGCGAAAAAATGCGGGATATCTGTATTAAGCAGAAGAACTTAACCGAGGCGGCAAAGCAATGTCTGGCCCTTGTCAGTCTTTATATCGCCCGGGAAGATTTCGATCTCGCGTACGATCGGCTGCAGGAGGCAAAGCTGCTTGATCCACGGATCTCGGTGGCCCCTGGCCTTGAGGCGATTCGCCGGGCCCGCCGGCCCGATTTTGCAACGAATCGAGACAAATCGCCGCAAAAAGTACGGACCGACGTCACGTTTGCCGGCAATTTGGCGTTCGTCAGCATTTTTGACGCGGTACAGGTCATAGAAAGCGGCAAAATGACCGGTCTGCTGGTGATAAAATCCGATCTTCATCTGGCAAACGTTTCATTCAATGAAGGTAAGATCGTGGATGCTGAGTCAAACGGACACAACGGCGTTGCGGCGTTTCGCGAGATCATCGAGATCAGCAGCGGCACATTCGAATTTTCCACTTCGGAACACGAGTTTCCCGTGGTCATTACAATCGCCAGCAACACCAACTTCCTGCTCGATGTCCTGACCGAGCTCGACAATGAAAGGGCTGAAAAGCAAGGCCTTCGCAATGTCAGCGACGAACTCAATTAGACCTTCCAAAACGAAGGGTGGTGTCTTAATCTGAGTTTTCAGAAGATTACTCGCCTCGTTATTTGCGTGTTTGCCCATTAAGCCGGCGAAAGATTTCGTTCCCGCCCAAACCGCAAAGATGCAAAGGAAGACTAAGAAAGATTGAAATTAAAGACTCCACCAAACGAAGATCAAAGTTGACTAAACCGGCCGATTACCCCAAAATATAGTGTCCTGTCCACACTTACGGCACTATAGAATGTTTAAGCTCCAACGCCTTGAAATAACCGGCTTCAAATCCTTTGCAGATTACACCGAGATAGTTTTTACGGGTAACGGCATAACCGCCGTCGTCGGCCCGAACGGATGCGGCAAGTCGAACGTTTCGGATTGCATCTCTTGGGTGCTTGGTGAGCAGCGCGCAAAATCGCTTCGCGGCGGCGAAATGAAAGACGTCATCTTTCAGGGCTCGCGTAACCGCAAGCCGGGCGGGATGGCCGAAGTGGTTCTGCACATGGTGCGCGATGAAGATGCAATCGACGCCGACGAGGAAGATCTTTTTGACATAGACGAGGCCCTCAGTGAGATAGATGAGCGGGCAGTCGATGTCGCGGCCCTGGAAGGAGAGAATTCGGATGCGGTCGCCGCTAATGAATCGATCGTCGAGGCAAACGGGAACTCGAATGGGTTTCACGACGCGGTGGGAGAGAATGTTGAGATCGAGGTCTTAAAAGCGGCTCAAGTGGGCTCGGTCCAAACGGTCGAAAAGGCCGTCAAGACGAAACGACATTGGCGTCCCCGCTCGATCGCTCTCGATTTTGCTCCCGGTGAAGCCGTGTCGGTAACTCGCAGGCTGTATCTTTCAGGCGAAAGCGAATATCAGCTGAACGGCCGCACCTGTCGTCTTCGCGATATCCAGGACCTCTTTGCGGGAACGGGACTTTCGGGTGCGCACTACGCGATCGTCGAACAGGGCCGAATCGGTCAAATCCTTTCGGCCAAACCGTCGGACCGCCGAAATCTAATTGAAGAAGCCGCGGGCATATCCAAATTCCGTACCCGTCAACGCGCCGCCGAAGCCCGCCTGGAATCGGCCAAGTCAAATCTTTCGCGTATTTCCGACATCGTGTCGGAGATCGACAAGCAGGCAAACTCGCTTCGCCGCCAGGCAGGTAAAACGCGTCGATTCATAGCGCTCCAGGAAGAATTTCGAATCCGCCTTCGCGAACTTTTTGCTGCTGAAGGGCGGCATTACACGTTGCTTATCGATCGGCTCAAAGTCGAGTTGGAAAACGCTTTGACCGCCGAAAAAGTGGTCAGCGCCAAGGTCGCGGAAAGTGAGATCGCGTTTCGCGAAACGACCGAAAAGGCTCGTGCGGCGGAAGAATCGCTGGCCCTCGTCCGCGGCGAACATGCGGAAAGGGCGCTTGAGCGCGACCGGGCGGAGCGGGAACATCGTTATCAGTCGGAACAGGTTGTCGCGTTCAATAATCGGCTCGAGACGCTTCGCGGCGAGAATCAGGCGGTCGAGGAAAGGATCAAACTCGCCGACTCGGAAATCGAACGTCTGCGTCACGACGAAGAGCGCGAAAATGTCGAGGCCGACGCATCCCGGCTTTTACTGGTCGAGGCCGAAAAACAATGGACTGAAAAGATAGAGGTCGTCCGGTCGATCGAAGAAAAACTCGAAACGGTTCGACGTTCTTTCGTTCAGCATTCAGCGGCGGTCGAACGGTTCGACGAGATCCGACGCCAGTTGTCGTTAAACGCCGAACGGCTGGAAGAACGCTCGAACGGCCTTGATAATGAACGCAAGCGTGCCGAGCAATCGATCACGGAACACAAGGGTGAATCCGTTCGACTCGGTTCCGATGTGGCGGCGGAACGCGAAAAGCTTGACCGTCTGAGCCGTGAAAAAGCCGAGGTGCTTTCGGCATCGACATCGGCAAGAGAAACTCTTAGGCGTTCGGAAGACAGTTTGAAAGACCTTGGGCAAGAGCTTTCGCGCAAACACCACCGGCTCGAAACGTTGCAGGAGCTGGAAGAGACACGGGCTGTTTATTTCCCGCAGGTCCAGAAACTGTTCGCCGAGCTGGACCACGTCGAAATAAAGCCGTTGGGTGTTCTCGCCGACTTTCTTTCCGTTGATGAATCGGCGGAACAGGCAGTCGAAGCTCTTTTCGGGAATTTTCTGCAGGCCGTGCTCGTCACGTCCATCC
>JABFSB010000553.1 GCA_013140875.1 Acidobacteriota bacterium | reverse complement strand
GCTCACGGACTGGGCCGCCTTGAAATACGACCTCGATATCGAATCCTCGGTCGACCTGACGCAAACGTCGACGATCTTCCCGCTCGGTACGCCGATCAAGGGCATCGGTAACTTTAAAGGGAAAGTTTCGGGACAGGGCGAAACCTATCGGGTCGACGGCACTATCGATTCCGAATCTCTGACCGCCGCCGGCATTTATCTAAAAGGCGTTAACGTCGCCGCCACTGTAGAAGGGACCAACACGAATTACACCGCGAACGGCAAAGCGATCGCCGAATTGTTGACGTTCGAGGATTTCAGGATCGAGTTTCCGAAAATTACGGGTAATGTGCGCGGGACCGGCACGGATTTTCGCTGGGTCGGTGAACTTCAGGCCGTCGCCGCAAAATCGAAAAAACTTTCGCTCGGCGGACTGTTCCTTTCCGACGCGGTCGCGGAAATGAAAGACAAGGAGCTTACGGCCTCGGCCGCAAATGGACGGGCGCAGAAATTCTCGGTAGGCGATAATGAATTTGCCGCCCTTGCCGTCCGAAACCTTAGATTCTCGTTACCGAACGGCGATCCAAACCTGAAAGCTGACGCCGCGACCGCCGCATCCTTCACTACGAAGGATTACAAGCTGAACGACGTCAGAGGACGAAATCTTACGGTGAAGAACGCGAAGGGACGCACTGACATAAACGTCGGCAACGTACAGGCGCGCAATGCCCAGGTAAAAGGGAATACGTTGGAGAACGTAACCGCCGATGACTTTAAGTTCACCGATCTGCCGGGCTCGATCGAACTCACCGCGAAAAATTTAAAGGCGGCGCGGCTCAATGCGGACGGAACGCGGATCGACGGACTCTATGTACCCGAAGTTTCCCTGACCGATACGGGAGCCGAGACAAAGATCTATTCCGACCAACTTCGGGTGGCGAGTATCGATGCCGGAGCAGCCGTGCTTGGCAGCCTGAATATAGGCGGCGTACGCCTCACAATCCGGCAGGGACGCCTCGAAGGTACGTCGAACGATATCGACGCGGGATCGGTAAAATTGGCCAAAAGCTCGTCTCTGTCCGACGGCGGAACGATCGACGCCGTCAAGGTCGTTAAGCCCGTTTTCGTCCTTGAACCATCGGGCCGCTATCGCGCGACCGCGGATATGAGTATCGGCGGCGGAACGGTCGGCAGCATTCCGCTCGGTGCGGCCCAGGCAAAGGTGTTGATCGACAACGACGGCGCAAATCTGAACGAGTTAACGGCGAATGTGATGGAAGGCGTCGTGACCGGAAACGCGATCATCGCCTTCAGCAACCGTACGCGGTCGGTCATCAAAGCGGACTTCGCGAACCTCGATCTAGGCAAAATAGCCGCACTGCAAAGCGGCCGGGTGATGCCGCTCGAAGGCAAGACCAACGGAAGGGTCGATCTGACGCTCAACGGCACCGATTACCGCACGACGAGCGGAACGATAAACGCAACAATCGCCGCGGCCGCCGGCGGAGCCGACACCAACAAGATACCGGTCAATGGAACGGTCGATCTTTCAGCGGCGAACGGCCTTTTCAACGTCGATCGGGCAAATCTTAAAACCGACAACAGCGAAGTGACCGCCACCGGCCGCTTCGATCTGCGAAACGATAATTCAGATCTCGATGTTTCGCTTCGCTCCTCCGATGCCAACGAGATCGTCAACCTTGTCCGCGTCACCGGCCTTTCGCCTGAGTTCGAATCGCAGTTCGATTCGATGAAAGCGGCGGTCGCCGGAAACGTGACGTTCGACGGCAAAATTACCGGCAACCTGACCGATCCGACCGTCGACGGCAAGGCGTCGCTGGCATCCCTTTCTTTGCGCGGAAAAGAACTCGGCACGCTTACATCCGACGTTCTTATTTCGCCGATCGAGACTGAGTTGCGCAACGGCAAGCTGGTGCAATCGGATGGCGGTTCGGTTGCGTTCAACGTCAAGATTCCGTCCACCGGCACGGACAACATAAGCGTCGACGCCGAGCTTGCGGGCGTCAATGCAGGCAACCTGCTGGCGGCATTGCCCGTCGATCTTCCTGAAAGGATCAATGATTTCAACGGGAAAACTTCGGGCACGGTAAAACTTTCGGGGCTTCCCCGTCAGTCTCAGGGTGAGATAAATATCGCTTCGGAAAAAGGCACGATCGCGGGTCAATCGTTCGATAGTTTAACGGCGAAAGCTTTGTTCAGCGGCACGCGGATCAACATCGAGCGCGGAGAGATCAAGGTCGGCGAAGGATTTGTCGCGGCAAAAGGCTCTTACGATACCGCTTCGTCCGCATTCGATCTGGATGTGGAAGGAAAATCTGTTCCGCTTCCGCTTGCCCTTGCGTTTCTTCCGGCCGACAGCGGCATTCCGACAATAACCGGTGCCGCGGATTTTACCGCAAAAGCCATTGGCGAAGTCGACCGCCCGGCGACGATAAACGTAAATTTCAACGGCTCGGCGACAAACGTTCTGATCAACGAAAGATCTCTCGGCATGCTCACGTTCAAAGGCGTTACCGGCAACCAGGTGCTCAACGCCGACCTTGTCGCGACGCTCGAGAATCGCCCGCAAACGATCAACGCCACCCTCAACTTCGGCGACGCTAATCTGCCTTTCCGCGTTCAGACCAGTTTCGACCAAAGTCCGCTCGGCCCATTCATCGCTCTGATTCCGCAACTTGCGGGCGTTTCGATCGACGGAACCGGGACCGGCCAGGTCGAATTCGGCGGCAACATCGCAGAGAAAGATGCGGCTGGAAATACGGTTTACTCGGCCGCCGGCCTTTCGGGCTTTGCACGATTCAGTCAGCTCTCGCTTAGGGTTCAGGATACGCCGATAAACGCGAGCGAACCCGTATCCGTCCGCTTCGATA